>JBJSXO010000225.1:0-3887 GCA_046086425.1 Actinomycetota bacterium
GTCGCCGCGAACGCCACGAGCTCCGGATCCACCGCCGGAGCCATCGCTACCCGAACGCGGACTTCAGCCGCGCGAACACGCCCTTGGACGGCGGGGCCACCGTCTCCCCGCGGTGTTCGGCCAGGCGGTGGAGCAGCTCGGCCTCCTCGTCGTCGAGGGCGGTGGGCACCGCGACGTCGACCCGCACGATCAGGTCCCCGCGCCCACGTCCGCGCAACGACGGCACGCCGGCACCCCGGACGCGGAAGAGCTGCCCGGGCTGGGTTCCCGGCGGGACCGACACTGTGTGCGCGCCGTCGAGCGCCTCGACCTCGATCTCGGTCCCGAGCGCAGCCTGGGCGATGCCGATGCTGCGGACCGCGACCAGGTCGTCGCCGTGGCGCTCGAACTCGTCGGTCGGGGCGACCCGGATCGTGACGTAGAGATCGCCGGGCGGACCACCCCGCGGCGCAGCCGCACCCCGTCCGGCGAGCCGGAGCCGGACGCCGTCGTCGACCCCCGCCGGGACGTCGACGTCGATGGTGCGCTGGGCCATGACCCGACCGTCGCCCCGGCAGTCCTTGCACGGGGTCAGGATCCGGCGCCCGGTGCCTGCGCACGCACCACAGGGCGACGCCGTCATGATCTGGCCGAGGATGGACCGCCGCACCTGCCGCACCTCGCCCTCGCCCCCGCACGGGTCGCAGCGGGTCGGGAACGTCCCCGGCTCGCATCCGGAGCCGTCACAGCGCGCGCACTCGACCGGGAGGCGAGCCTCGATCACGTGGGTGGCGCCCAACGCTGCGTCCCGCAGGGTGAGCTCGATCACGGTCTCGGCGTCGTCACCGCGGACCGGTCCGCTCGAGCGCCCGCCGCGACCGAATGGATCGCCACCGAAGAACGCGTCGAAGAGGTCACCGAACCCCGACCGGGGATCTCCACCCCCGGCGCCCCCCGGTCCGCGCCCGCCGGCGTCACCGTCCCCGAAGAGGTCGTAGCGGCGGCGGCGCTCGGGGTCGCGCAGCACCTCGTAGGCCGCACCGATCTCCTTGAAGCGCTCTTCGGCGTCGGGGTCGTCGGGGTTGGAGTCGGGGTGGAAGCGACGCGCAAGGTCGCGGTAGGCGCGCTTGATGTCATCGTCGGTCGCGTTGCGCGGGACCCCGAGCGTCTCGTAGTGGTCGCTCACCGCGCGTGCACCGGGTCCGGGTGGCTCACGACAGATGCCGCCCGAGCTGCTGCGACACCGCAGACACCGCGGAGAGCGCGTGGCGGTAGTCCATACGCGTGGGACCGAGCACGCCCACGACCCCGGCTGCCTGCCCGTCGACCTCGTAGGGGGCGAGTACGAGCGCGCACTCGCGCAACTCGGCGAGCTGGTGCTCGCTGCCGATACGCACGGTGAGCCCGGCTTGGAGTAGCTCGTGCACCACCGACACCACCACGACCTGGTGCTCGAGCATCTCGAGCAGTCGGGCCGCCGACTGGGCCGTCGAGAACGCCTCCTGCTCCGCGGCGAGGTTCGACACTCCGCCGACGTAGAGCGGCTCGTGGTGGTCGGGGGTCGCGAGCGCAGCCAGTCCGGAGCGCGCGTCCGCGATCACGCGATCGGCGACCGGGTCGCCCGTCGGCGCGATCTCGGGCAAGGTCCCCCACGGTCGGTCGAGCAGCGCCACCTCCACCGCGCGTGCCGCGGTGGCGAGCTGGCTGTCGTCGGCCTCTTCGTCGATCGTCAGGACGTGGCGCTCGATCGTGCCGTTGGACAGGACGACGACGAGCAGGGCCGAACGCTCGTGCAGGCGGACGATCTGGGCCCCCCGGACCACGGCCTGGTCGGGCTGGGGCCCCACCACCACTGCCGCATGGCGACTCAGGCGGGCCAGCAGCTGGCTGGTCTCGTGCAGCAGGTCCTCGAGCGCGCGGTGCGAGGTCTCGAAGAAGTCGGCAACGGCCCGGTGCTGCTGCGGCGGCAGAGGGCCCTTCTGGGTGAAGTGGTCGACGAAGTACCGGTAGCCCCGGTCGGTGGGGATCCGGCCGGCCGACGTGTGGGGCTGGGTGATGTAGCCCTCGCGCTCGAGCAGCGTCATGTCGTTGCGGATGGTGGCGCTCGACACGCCCAGGTCGCTGGCGCGCGCCACGGTCTGGGACCCGACCGGCTGCGCCGTCTCGACGTACTCCTCGACGATCGCCCGGAGCACCGACGCCTTCCGCTCGTCCAGCTCGCGTTCGTCGGGCTCGGGGGTTGGCTCGGGGGTTTCCATCACCTGTCCACCTGCACGACCTCGGTTGGCACTCCATGGTACCGAGTGCCAACTTCGAGCCGGAGCGTCACCTCGGTGGCCAGGAGGCGCCCCGTCCGGGTCAGCACGATGCGACCCTCGCCGACCTCCACGAGCCCCGCGTCGGCGACCTCCGCGAGCCGGGCGGGATCGAGGCCGCTCGGGACCGGCGCCCCGGCTCGGGTGCGCAGGGCCAGGCCGAAACGCTCGGACGCCACGGTTGTGGGATCAGGTCGCTCCTCGCCGGCCACCGGGGTGGCCCCCGCACGCAGTCGCTCGACGTAGCGCTCCGGCTTCGGCACGGTCCACCACCGCACGCCGCGCGCGTGGCCGTGGGCGCCGGCGCCGATGGCGACGCAGTCCTGCCCCGTCCAGTAGCCGAGGTTGTGGCGGCACTCGTGACCGGGGCGGGCCCAGTTCGAGATCTCGTACCACTCGAGGCCCGCCGCGGTGATTCGCTCGTCGGCGCGGAGGTAGCGGTCGGCCTGGACGTCGGGATCCGGCGGGTCGAGGTCACCGGTTGCGACGCGGCGCTCGAGCGCAGTCCCAGGTTCGACGGTCAGCCCGTAGACGCTGACGTGTGCTGGGTCGAAGGCGAGCACGTCGGTGAGCGTGGTGTCGAAATCCTCCGCCGACTCGCCTGCGCTCCCCACGATCACGTCGAGGTTGAGGGACGGGATCCCGGCGCTGTGCACCGCGGCGACCGCCCGCTCGACGTTGGCCCGATCGTGCGTGCGGCCGAGCGCCGCGAGCACGTGCGGCTGCGTGGACTGCACCCCGAGCGAGACACGCGTGACACCGTGGTCGCGGTAGACCCGCATCGCGTCGGCGTCGACCGAGTCGGGGTTGCACTCGACCGTCACTTCCGCCCCCGGTGCACGCGGTATCGCGGCAAGCACGCGCATGAGCTGCTCCGCGTCCACGAGCGATGGGGTGCCGCCGCCGAAGTAGACCGTGGTCGCCGCGGCGAGCTCACCGGTTGCGCGTTGGCGCAGGACGTCGGTGATGCACGCCTCGACGTAGTCGTCGATCAGGTGCGCCCGATCGGTCCAGGTGGTGAAGGCGCAGTAGTCGCAGCGCGTCGCGCAGAACGGAACGTGGACGTAGACCCCGAGCCCGAGGTAAAACATGAAAACACTTAAATTATTTGTAGCCATAGGCCTAATCACGAATTGTTTTATTGAATCAAAACTAAACGCTCAAGAATCTTATGAATGCGAAGGGATTAAAATGATTCCACAAGGGCCAAAAATTTCAACCTTTACCGACCCAAAGGACGGTCACTCAAGAGAAGTTTATGCAACAATTGATAAGGATACAATCTATTACACAAACATAAGGAAACAACCTGATGGAAAAATTTATTGGTTAAAAAAATGGCATGTTTACATTGGGCTTTTAAACATGAATAGCTCAGTTGCCGGAGTTTTTGAAATTGCGATGGGGAGCCAAAAGATTTACAATGTGGCTATGCCGATTGTAAGTGGACAAAGTTATTATTATGAAGAAGTTCTTTGTACCTCAACGAAAAAATTAAATAAGGTAAGTTCATCGAATCAATTTTCGGTATTGTTTGACAAACAAGATGAAGGAAAAGCCTTTTTTGAAAAAGTAAAAGCAATTAAATCATCT
>JBJSXO010000226.1:0-11669 GCA_046086425.1 Actinomycetota bacterium
CCTTGTTGGCCAGGGCCAGGCGCTTGCCCTGCTCGAGCGCGGTGACGGTCACCGGCAGGCCTGCGAATCCGACCACGGCGTTGAGCACGACGTCGGCCTCCGGGTGCGCGGCGAGTTCCGCGAGGACGTCGGGATCGTCCCCACAGGTGCGGGCCCACTTCGGTGCGACCCCGAACTCCTCGGCTTGCGCGGCGAGCAGCGGCGAGTTCCGCCCGGCGGCGAGCGCGACGACCTCGTACTCGGATCGATGGCTCCGGATCACGTCGAGCGCCTGGGTCCCGATGGAACCGGTCGACCCGAGGACGGCGACGCCGATCATGTCTGCCCGATCACGGTTCCGCTCAGCGGATGATGTGCAACGCGACGTAGTAGGCCGCAGGCAGCGTGAAGAGCAGCGCGTCGAACCGGTCGGAGATGCCCCCGTGCCCCGGCAGCAGGGTTCCGAGGTCCTTTACCCCCAGGTCCCGCTTGATCATCGACTGCACGAGGTCGCCGAGCGGAGCCATGACCGCGACCACGATGCCGAGCAGGACGCCGTCGAAGAGCCCGCCGTCCTTCCAGCCGCCGACGACGTTGACCACGACGATGGCCATCACGAACGCTGCGGCCATACCGGCGACGAGGCCCTCCATGGTCTTGTTGGGAGAGACACGGGGCATCAACGGGGTGCGCCCGGCGGTGGAGCCGACGAACCAGCCGACGATGTCGTAGGCGATCACACAGAGGACGACACCGAGGACGAAGCCCACGCCGTGGTCGGCGAACCCGAGGAACAGGCCGGCAAATGCCCCGAGGCACCCGACGTAGCCGAACACCATCACGGTGAGCGCGATGTTGACCACGGGGCGTGCGTGCATCACCTCGAACAGGTACCACAGCATCGTGAAGGCGACCACGAGGAAGATCATCATCGGGAACGCGCCCGCGCCCTGGTCGTATGCGACCGGCACGATCGCCACACACCCGAGCAGACCGACCAGCGTCGCCGTGTGGTACCCGGCTCGCCGCAGGGCCTCGAAGAACTCGGCGGCAGCCAGGCCCACGATGGCGGTGGCGAGGATCAGCGTCGGAACCGTGCCGATCGCAAAGCACGCCAGCGCGACCGCCGCGGCGATCAACCCCGTGACCACGCGCTGGGGCGTGTCCGCGCCGGAGGCACCTGCGCCAGACGGACCGGTGCGCCGCTCGGGCTCGGGCGAGCGCGGCGGACCCTCGAGGGAACCACCGGCCGGGGGTGGCCACGCGTCGGGCTCCATCGGTGCGCCCACGGGACCCATCGCGTCGTAATCGGCCGGCGGCAGACCGGCCGCAGTGCCCCGGCGGCGGCCCTTCCCCTTCGCCGCCTCGGCCTCCCGCAGCTCGCGTCGGGCCCTCCGGCTCAGTGGTGCCTCGTCGTAGGCGTCCGGCGACGGTGACTCGTCGAGCGCCCCGACCAGGGTGGAGTCGTCGTGGGCGAGCTCACCGGCCTCGAAGTCGCCGGCCGCCCAGTCGCCGGGGTCGGTGCGAAAGCGCGGCGCGCTACCCGTCAACGAGGTCCACGAGTCCAGGTCGTCGGAGGTGTCGTCTTCCAGGATGCGCGGCACCTCGCCCGTCGGCGGATCCGCCCAGTGCGGGAGCGGCATCGAGCCACTGGGCTCTCCCGAGGGCGGACGATCCGTCCATCCCTCGGCGGACGCCGACCACGAGTCGTCGTCGTCGCCCGCGGCGAAACTCGGGTACCCCGGGCTCGCCGAGTCGGCGCCGATGATGCGCACACCCTCGCCGGCGGGGTCCGGGCTCGGTCGCCGTTCCTGCTCGTACTCGTCGTCGCGCCAATCGGACACGGTCCCTCCTCGTCCGGGTCCCAGGGTAGGGCGCCACGGCGCCCGCGCCCGGGACGTCCCGGATCCCTAGACCTCGAGCAGCTCCTGCTCCTTGTGGTGCAGCAGGTCGTCCATCTCGGCCACCACCTTGTGGGTGAAGCCCTCCAGGTCCTTCTCCGCCCGCTCGAGCTCGTCCCGGGAGAGATCGCCGTCCTTCTCCAGGGCCTCGAGGTCGTGGCGGGCCTGCCGGCGGATGTTGCGCACGGCGACCTTGCCGTCCTCGGCCCGTTGCTTGACGACCTTGACCAGATCCTTGCGGCGGTCCTCGGTGAGCGCCGGGAACACCAGCCGGATCACGGTCCCGTCGTTGTTCGGGGTGATCCCCAGGTCGCTCGACTGGATCGCCTTCTCGATGGCCTTGATCGAGCTCTTGTCGTACGGCGTGATGACGAGCACCCGTGGCTCGGGCGTGCCGAAGCCGGCGAGCTGCTGCAACGGGGTCGGGCTGCCGTAGTAGTCGACGAGCAGCTTCTCCACCAGGCTCGACGAGGCCCGACCGGTGCGCACGGCGGAGAACTCGTCCTTGAGGTGGTCGATCGCCTTGGCCATCTTCTCGTGGCAGTCGGCGACCACCATGTCCCGCATCTCTTGACCCTGGTCGCTCATGTGTCGCTGGGCCTCCCGTCTCAGGCGGTGCTCACCACGGTCCCGATCGGCTCGCCGACGAGCGCACGGCCGATGTTGCCGGGGGCGGTGACGTCGAACACGATGATCGGGAGCTGGTTGTCCATGCAGAAGGTGATGGCGGTCGAGTCCATCACCGCCAGGCGTCGATTCAACACCTCGAAGTGGCTCACCTCGGTCAGCTTCACCGCAGTGGGGTCGGTCCGGGGATCAGCGGAGTAGACCCCGTCGACCCCGGAGTGCGTGCCCTTGAGGATCGCTTCGGCGCCGATCTCCGCAGCCCGCAGCGCCGCAGTGGTGTCGGTGGTGAAGTACGGGTTCCCGGTCCCGGCCGCAAACACCACCACCCGACCCTTCTCGAGGTGCCGGATCGCCCGCAGCGGGATGAACGGCTCGGCCACCTGGGCCATGCCGATCGCCGTCTGCACCCGCGTGGGCTGACCGCATTTCTCGAGCGCATCCTGGAGGGCCAGGGCGTTGATGACCGTGGCCAGCATCCCCATGTAGTCGGCCCGGGCGCGGTCCATCCCCCGATGCGCACCGCTCGCACCCCGCCAGATGTTGCCGCCGCCGACCACGACGGCGATCTCGACGCCGAGGTCGGACTCGGCCGCCGCGATCTCCTCGGCGATGCGCTGCACCACGACGGCATCGATACCGAACCCCGACGACGCGTCGGCGAAGGCCTCCCCGGAGAGCTTCAGGACGACACGTCCGTAGCGACTCTGGGTCATTCGCCGATCTTGACGCGCGTGAACCGGCGAACCGAGGCGTCGGTGCCGAGCGTGGCGAGCAGATGCGCGATCGTCTGCTTGGGATCCTTCACGAACCCCTGCTCGACGAGCACCGCGTCCTTGTAGAAGCCGTTCAGACGACCCTCGACGATCTTCGGGATCGCTTGCTCGGGCTTGCCTTCGTTTCGAGTCAGCTCCTCGAACACCGCCCGCTCGCGCTCGAGGACATCGGCGGGGACGTCGTCGCGCGTGACAAACTGCGGGGCGGCCGACGCGATGTGCAGCGCGATGTCGTGCGCGACCTCTTTCGCCGCAGCGCTGCCGGCGTCGACACCGGCAAGCTCGACGAGCACGCCCATGATCCCGCGCTCGTTCTGGGTGTGGACGTAGCCGTCGAGCAGCCCGTCGGTCGTCTCGTAGAGCACCACCCGACCGAGGGCGACGTTCTCCCCGAGCGTCGCCGCCATCTGGGTGACGTGCTCGCCGACCGTTGCGCCCCGGAAGGCAAGATCAGCCAGCTCTTGCTTGCCTTCCTGCACCGCCAGCGCGGCCAACTCGGTCACGGCCGTCTTGAAGTCGGCGCTCTTGGCAACGAAGTCGGTCTCGGCGGTGAGCTCGACCAGCGCACCCACGCCACCTTCGACCACCACGTCGATCGCCCCCTGCTCCGCGGCGCGACCAGCCCGCTTCGAGGCGCCGGCGAGGCCCTTGGCCCGGAGCCAGTCCTTCGCCTCCTCCATGACGCCGCCGGTCTCCTCCAGCGCCTTCTTGCAGTCCATCATCCCGGCGCCGGTCGCCTTGCGCAGCGCCGCGACGTCCTTTGCGCTGGTCTCCGCCATCGATCAGCCCTCCGTGGTGTCGCCTGCCGGCGCAGCCTCGGCCTCGCTCGACTCGTCGGCCTCGTCGCGCGTGGCTTCCTTCGCTGCGGCCAGACGCGCTTCACGCTCGCGCTGGGCCTTTGCGGCCTCGTCGCGAGCGCGCGCCTGGGCGGCCTCGCGTTCGGCCTGCTCCTCGGGGGTGAGCACCTTCGGTGCCGCCTTCGGAGCCGCGCCCTCGGCGAAGGTCGCAGGACGCGCGCCCTTCTTCTGGGCGATGTACTTGCCCTCCTCGACGGCGTCGGCGATCACCCGACACATGAGGTTGGCCGAACGGATCGCGTCGTCGTTGCCGGGGATGACGAAGTCGATAATGTCGGGGTCGCAGTTGGTGTCGACCACGGCCACCACCGGGATGCCGAGACGGTTGGCCTCGGTGACGGCGATGTGCTCCTTCTTCGTGTCGATCACGAAGATGGCGTCGGGCAGCTTCTCGAGCCGTCGGATCCCGCCGAGGTTGCGCTCGAGCTTGTCCCGCTCACGACGGAGCTTGAGGCCTTCCTTCTTGATCATCTGGTCGGCTTCGCCCGACTGCACCATGCGCTCGAACTCGTGGAGCTTGGCCACGCGGGCATGGACCGTCTGGAAGTTGGTGAGCATGCCGCCGAGCCAGCGGAAGTTGACGTAGGGCATCCCGCACCGGTCGGCCTGGGTGCGGATGGGCTCCTGCGCCTGCTTCTTGGTGCCGACGAAGAGGATCGTGCCGCCTTCCGCAGTGGTCTTGCGGACGAACCGGTAGGCGGTGTCGATCCGCTCCAGGCTCTGCTGGAGGTCGATGATGTAGATCCCGTTGCGCTCACCGAAGATGAAGCGTCGCATCTTCGGGTTCCAGCGGCGGGTCTGGTGGCCGAAGTGGACTCCGGCCTCCAGCATCTGCTTCATGGTGACGACGGCCACGCGCGTCAACTCCTTGTGGGTTCCTCGGTTGGGTCGACCGCCCGCAACGCTCGGGAGGCCTCCGGAGAGGGGCCGAGCGACCTTGGAGCGCGGGCGTGTGAATTCCCGGACCCTGGGGGCCGGGTGACCGCACATTGTACCGGGGATGGTCGGCCCGGCCCCCGCCCGGACGGGTCGGGACCGGGGACGCCCACTGGCCCCGGCGTCAGGGCTCCGGCTGGGCCTCGATCCGGCTCGGTGCGCCCAGGCGCAGGGCGGTCACGAGGCGACCGGGCATCACTGCGAGGTCCGCCACGACGCCGCCCTGGGGCTCGGCGGAGCGCAGGTGGCCGTTCGCCCGCTCGAGGACCACCAACTCGTCGTCGTAGGAGGCGAACACCACGGCGGCGGGGGTCAGGACCAGCCGGGAGTCGACCAGCGGACGGTCCGTCCCCTGGTCATAGAGGCGATTCGGGCAGACTTCCCCGCGTTTGTGCAGGTCAGGGGGTACGCGCCGCGCGCTCGGCGTCGAGGTCGACCGGTTTAGTCCGCGAATAGTCCGCGGGAAGATCGAGTCGAGCCGCCAGATCGTCCAGATCGGTATCGAACAAGTGGCCGTAGACGGTGAGCGTGAAGCCCGCCGAGGCGTGCCCCAGGACCGACTGGACCGCCTTCGGGGATGCCCCGGCCGAGATCATCCTGGCGGCCGGCGAGTGGCGCAGGACATGAAGCCCGGCATGGGGATGCCCGAGGTCCCGCAGGGCTGGCTTCCACACCCGAGCCCAGAAGGCCCCGTGACGGACCACGCCGCCCTGGGGTCGCTGGAACACCGGAGCATCGCCGTGAGCCTCGACCGCGAGATCGAGGTGCGACTGCAACGCCGCCGCGACAGCAAGACGATTTGTGTCGGGCCTGGCCCGCCCGGTCAGGAGGTCAACGAGGCTCGCCAGCGCTCCCCGCCTTGCCAGGGCGTCGGGGGTCAAGTTGCTCGGGCATCAGGGCTCAGGTCGTCCGTGGCCGGTCAGAGGGACTCGACCGCAACGGCTGCGGCCGGAACGTCGTCGGTGATGGTGTTCACCCATGCGCCGACCAGCGCCGAGGCCTCAGTGGCGAACTGCGAACGGCCCGGTAGCCGGGCACGGCGCTGTGGACCACCACCGTGCTGCTGTCGTCCACCCGGGGTCGCTGAGCCCGTAGACGTGTGCCAGGTCCAGCGGGGCAGCCCGGTACTCGACCATCTCGTCGCGATCGGCCGTACGCACCGGCGTCACCTCCGCCCCCGGGTCAGGCCGTGACGATTCGCAGCACCAGCGATGCCGCCGAGCAGGCGAGCAGGAACGCCGGCGTGCCGACGCCCTTCCAGTCGCCGACCCGCACGTGGGCGACGACCGCTCCGACGAAGTACCCCACGGCTCCGACAGCCGCTGCGATCCCGAGCGGCACCCACCACAGACCGACCGCGATCCCGACCGCGGCCGCTCCCTCGAGTGCCGCCAGCCCGGGCAACCAGCGCAACGGCACCCGGCAGGTCTCGAGCGTCTCCACGCAGATGCGGTGCCGGCGCAGCTTCATGACGGCCGACGTCGCCAGCACGACGGCGGTGAATCCCGCGACGACGACGTACGTTGTGCCCATGGACGGTGCCCCCTCCTGCCGTATGCCGCCCCGGGTGCCCGACGCGCTTGCGCCGGAAGTCTGACATGCCTGGAGTCTGAGTCGCTCGACGATCGTCGAGGTGGTCGGGCCACACCTGGTGTCGCATCGCCGCCACGGCAGCAACACGATTCGTGTCCTGTCGGGCCCGGGGTGGCCCCAGCCGGCCCTTGCTGCCCTGGCGGTTGCCCGTGTCCCAGGTGGAGACCAGGATACGGCTTATGCGCCAGTACCTGATCGCTCTGACCGTGGCCGCCTTGGCCGGCACCGTCTCGCTGCTCGGCGTGGCGCCAGCCGCAGCCGGGAAACAGAAGCCACCGAAGGCCGGTTCCGTCACCGAACTCGCAGCCGCCGTCACGGCAGCGGGATTCGGCTGCGACGACTTCAAGGTCGACGACCCAGACACCAACATCCAGTTAGGTGGTCTGCCCAGCGGTGAGTCGGGCGGCTGCACGATCGACGGTGAGGACTCCGAGCTCACCGTCTACCGCACGACCTCCGACCTCAAGCGGGTCCTTGCGGCGATCCCCTCCCTCGGATGCAGCATCGGTGAGGCCTTCGGTCTGACCGAGTTCCGATACGTCGTCGGCAGCAACTGGACGATCAGTACGCCGAGCTCCGCGACCACCAAGCCGCTCGCCAAAGCGATGAAAGCCAAGAAGCTCGTCTACGAGTGCAAGAAGTAGACCGACGCAGGGTTGACGTTTGATGGACCGCAAGCGTGAGGAGATGACCCTTGATGTGCTAGTCGGAGTTGGCTGGATCGGTGTCGTCGCGGCCTGGATCGTGATCGTTTCCCTGTGCTCTACATGGGTCGGCGATGAAGGAGCGACTCCGTCGCCCATGCGTGGGACTTGATCGGAGCGACGCCCATGGGCGACGACTACATCTGCCTCGGCTGCGACCGCCGGTTCCGGTTCGCTGAGACTCTGCCGATCCGGCTCGGGGACTTCTTCTTCCACGCCGCCGACTGCTGGCGCGTCTGGTCTGCTCCCCGGGTGTCCGCGTTTAGTCCGCGGAAAGTCCGCGAGAAGTCCGAAAACGAGGTGATCCGTCGCGACTTGACGCGAGCAGTAATCGCAGGTCAGAGGCCATATGCGCCGCGTTGGTGCAGGTCAGCGAACTGCCCGTTAGGGGACGGTCCGTCTCCCGTCGCCACCGTAGCGCTCCGCTGGCCGGGTCGAGGGCCACCACCGTGCCCATCCCGTCGAGCAGGTAGACGGTGGAGGGGTCGGCGGTTCCGTCGATCTCCTCCTCCCACCAGCCGGCGAGCGGCATCACCCGGCGGGACCGGCCGGTGGCGAGGTCGAGTGACTGCACCACCGCCGCGTGGATCCCCGCTCCGCTGGCCACGACCACGGCATCGCCGACGAGCAGCGGAGGCCCGGCGACCGGCCCGAGCGGAACCTGCCAGCGCACCACGCCGGTGCGCACGTCGAAGGCCCGCAGCATGGCGTCGGGGCCCCCGTGCCAGGCGGCTACGACCGTGGTCGCGTCGCCCCGGGGTGCCACCGTGACCATTCCGGGGTACGCAGCCGACCACTGCAGCACGCCGTCGCGGGCGTCGACCGCCGAGATCCGACCGGTCTCGGATCCGGCAACCACCACTCCCCCCGGGCCGGCGGACGCGAGCACCGCCGCCGGACCGGGTCCGGGGAAGGCCACCGTGGCGACGCGCGCGCCGTCGTCCCGGTCGAGCACCACCAACTCGGTCTCGGTGGTGGCCGCAACCCGGTCGGCCCCGAGCGCCGGCCGGTAGCGGCGCACCCCGGGGACCGCAGCCGTCCAGCGCGTGCGTCCCGTGGTCCCGTCGACCAGGCGCACCTCGTCGAGCGCCGCCACAGCCACGTCGCCGTCGTCGATCGTGAGGCCGATCGGCTCGCCGGGCACCGGCTCCCACCACGCAAGGTCCGCAGCGGGCGCAACGGGGGGCCAGCCGGCCGCAAACCGAACCCGGCTCCGCGGGTCCGCACCGGAGCCGAGACCGGTGCCCACGAGGGCAACGAGCGCCACGAGCACTCCGATCGCGGCTGCGACGGCGATGACGGCCCGCGCGCGCGTCACGACACGGAACACCGAGAACATGGGAACCCCGTTCATCGATCGACCTCCAGGTGGGTGGTGGGAAACCGGCCGAGGTCACTCTCGACCCGACTGATCACGACGGGCTCGATCGCACTGCGCAACCCCTCGAGGAGGGACGTGCACGGGGGAGGCCGTCGCTCGAGCGCAGCCCGCACGACCTGCAGCGCGCGCTCGTCGCGATGGATGGCGGAGTGGTCGCCCAGCCCGTCGACGCCGACCACGACCTCGGTCGCCCCCGGCACATGGATCCGATTGGCCGGGACCACGACGTCGTCGGTCCCGCCGATGGCGGTGAACTCCACCTGCTCGGGGAACGGGCCGGCCCGGAGCCGGGTCAGGAAGGGTGACCCCTCGGCGAGCTGACGCACCGACGTGGCGTCGAGCGGCGGACCGGGGACGACGGCATCGAGCGCGGCGAGGGCTCGCCGGGTGCGACGGTGCGCGGTGAGCTCGTGCGCCGCGGTCGCCAGCGGCGCACCCTCGTGAGGGGACGCCAGCGTCACGACCGTTCCGAGCGGAGGGAAGGTCGGGTCCGATGCGTCGTACTCGGCCCGGAGGAACTGCTCCACCACCACGCCGCCCTGGGAGTGGGCGATGAGGTCGACCTCGCGCCCCGGCTCGGCGGCGTGGACCGCCCGCAACTGCTCCGCCAGACGCTCCGCAGCTCGGCGAAGGTCGCCGTGGGTGTCGGATGGGCTGTACGCACCCCCGTCGGCCGCGTAGGAGAACCAGTGGACCTCGTCGGAGCGGTACCCGAGGGCGTCGACGTCGAGGCCGAAGCTCCGACGGTCCGGGCCGGGCGAGGCGCTGTCGATGCCCGCCACCGCCATCACGAGGTGGCCACTGCCCCTCGTGCCGTCGGCCGGAGGCGCATTGCGGCGGCACTCACGGCGCGACCACTCGAGAAATCGCTCGCCGATCTCGACGAGGTCGGCGAGCGCCCGTCCGAGCGGCTGGTCGGCGAGTCCGGACGCCACCGCCCGCGCGCCCGAGGCGATGGTGCGCAGCAACGCCTCGAGATCGGGGCCGAGCCGGGCCGCCAGCACCCGACCCCGACGGCCGGCGCCCGCGAGCAGCGCGAGCCCTGTGCGCAGCGCCCGCCGCGTCTCGGCCGAGGTCCAGTCGGCGCCTGCGCGCAGGCCGGCACATACCGCGTGCACCACGGTGCCCACCACCGGGACCCGCGCGCCGCAGTCTGCGTCGTCACCACCGGGCGACGGGAGGTCCAGGCCGCCCGAGAGCAGCCCACCCTCGTCGGGCCGCAGGCTCCCCCGGGCCACCCCGGCACCCGGATCGGCACCGGCAACCGGGACCAGCCGCACCCGCTCGGACAGCGGACCGCTCCGAAACAGACTCAGCGGGTCGACGTACACGTCGCCGACCCGCACTCCGAAGTGCAGCACCCCGGCGTGTGCACCGTCGGTGACTCCCCCTGCGTGACCGACGAGGGCACCCCCGACGATCTCGTCGCCGACGGCGACGACCGTGTCGAGCAGGAACGAGTACGAAGTGCGCACGCCTCCGCGATGGAGCACCACCACGTGCAACGATCCCGCCACCTCGCCGGCGAACACGACGGTGCCGCGCCCGGCCACCGCCACCGGGTCTCCGGAGGCCGCCGCGAAGTCGACGCCGCGGTGGCCCGGGCCGTACTGCGCCACCGGGGCGGAGAAGGCCCGGACCATCGGACCGGGGACCGGCATCTGCCACGCCGATCCCCCCGCCGCGGCGGTCGAGGTCGCCGGGACGACCGCAGCGGCCATGGACCCTGGCGTGGGCACGACCGCGCACACCACCGCGCACACGACCGCGCACACGACCGTGCGGACGGGGACCCGTGCGGCCACCTCGCCGTGGCCGGGGACGAGGAAGACGCGCCACCGCGCCCTCCGGGAGCGATCCGCTCGCACCGGACCTCCTCGGGACACGCCCGTACGGGCGGTCGGACCGGGGAAGCGCCGACGTCTCCTCGCCGCCCGGGCTCCGCGCCGCTACGGACGGTGGGGCACGGGGGCGGGCATCACGGGGAGGCGACCCCGACCATATCCGCGTTCCGCACGCGAAGGAAGGGGTCGGTGGTCAACCCGGCGGGTCCTGGAGGCGACCGCGCAACTGGAGGATCGCCTTGGTGTGGATCTGGCAGACCCGGCTCTCGGTGACACCGAGCACGCCCCCGATCTCCGCCAGCGTGCGCCCCTCGTAGTAGTAGAGGGCCAGCACCAGGCGCTCGCGGTCGGGCATGCGGTTGATCGCGTCGGCGAGGCGCTGCCTCATCTCGTCGGCCTCGAAGGCCTCGACGGGATCGTGCCGGTGGTCGGCGATGGTGTCGAGCACCGTCCCCGAGGCGCCCGAGTCGCCGGCTCCGGCCGCCAGCAGCTCGTCGAGGGCCACGAGCCCGGTGAACGAGATCTTGGACATGACCCCGTCGAGGTCCGCCTCGCTCATGCCCAACTCCGCCGCAACCTCGTGGTCCTCGGGAGACCGCTTCAGCTCGTTCTCCAGCTTCGAGTACGCGCGCTCCACCGCCCGTGCCTTGGCCCGCACCGACCGCGGCACCCAGTCGATGGCCCGCAGCTCGTCGATGATCGCGCCCTTGATGCGCGAGATCGCGTACGTCTCGAACTTGAAGCCACGCTCGGGGTCGAACTTGTCGATCGCGTCGATCAGGCCGAAGACGCCGTAGCTCACGAGGTCCGCCTGCTCCACGCTCTGGGGGAGTCCTGCTGCGACACGTCCCGCGACGAACTTCACCAACGGTGAGTAGTGCAGGATCAGGCGCTCACGGACCTCGGTCGCGCCCTCGCTCTTGTACGTACGCCAGAGTTCGGCAACGACGTCGAGCGCCGGGGCGTCAGGCACGGGGGTGGGAGGCCTCGTACACGGCCTGCAAGCGGTCGCGGGTGAGGTGGGTGTAGATCTGGGTGGTCCCCAGATCGGCGTGACCGAGCAGTTCCTGTACC
>JBJSXO010000227.1:0-5206 GCA_046086425.1 Actinomycetota bacterium
ACGCGAGGGCGAGCGCGCCGACCTCCTCGGTGAGGCGGGCGGGACCGACCGGGTCGGCCGCGGGGTCGATGGTGATGGTCCAGTGGCAGTGCGGGTGCCGGTCGGCGGGCTGGCGCGGCGGCCGGTGGATCGGACGGATCCGCGCCCGCGGGTTCACCGCCAGGGCGGTGGCGTCGAAGGTCGGGTCCTCGATCGTGTGGCACATGCCGAACACGCGCTCTTCGCCGAACGGCTCGGCGTCGAGCAGCGCGCCGCAGTGCGCGAGCCAGAACTCGCCGTGGTGCGCGTCCTGCACCGTGTACACGACGTCCATGTACTGGTGCACGAAGCCGACGTCGAGATGGAGGGTCTTCATGATGGCGGGGACGTCGTCGCCCTCGATGCCCATGAGCGTGCGCATGCGCCCCGTGTACACGGGGCTTGCACCCATCCAGAGGTCGATGGCGACGTCGTTCATGACGTCGAAGCCCCCGGTGCGCAGCACGGCCTGAGGCAGCAGCGCCCGGTTGACGAGCATGCCCGCGAGCATCGCCTCGTGGGCGAGCCGGAGCCGGGCGGGACGGTCCAGCGCGTGGGGGTCGGTCATGGCCGCAGTCTGCGTGACGCGACCGACCGGCCGCTAGACGAGGCGGGTCTGGGGAGCCGACGCGAGCCGTCCGGCATGCAGCTCGGCGAGCGCCGGGACCGGGTGGGGGTCACCGAAGAGCGCGTGGTCGGTGGGGTCGGCCTCTCGGCCGGTGCCGTCGGTGACCCAGAACGACGCCTCGAGGGCGATGCCGTTGGGGTCGGTGAAGTACACCGACCGGACGAAGCCGTGGTCGACCACCTCGGTGACCTCGGAGCCGGCGGCGAGGATGCGCTTGCGGAGCTGCTCGAGGGCGGCCTCGTCGGGCACGTTGAAGGCGATGTGGTCGAGCTGGATGACCCGGTCGGGGGGAGCGCCGGCACCCTTTGCGAACGTCTCGGCGCCCTCGATCTCGAAGAACGCCACCGTGTTCTGCGGGCCGATCTCGAAGAAGTAGTGGCGCATGGGGCCGGCCATCGTGGTGGCCACCACCCGCATGCCGAGCACCCCCGCGTAGAAGCGCACGGTCGTGTCCATGTCGGGGGTGACGAGGGCGAGGTGGTTGACACCCCGCCAGCGGGGGGCCTCGGGCAGCTGCGAGAGGTGGTCGGACATGGGTCCTCCCGGGTTCTGGGGGATCGGGTTCTGGGGCAACGGCAAGACATCTACGGTACGCGTCCCAACCCGACCGGGGCAGGGGTCGATTCCCTCGGGGCCGGCGGGCCCGGGCCTGCCGGTTGGCGTGATCGGACGACCGGCGCGAGGCTGCCGGTCCGCACCGAGCCGCCCGCGCCGGTTGCGTGCACCGAGGAGGACCCGAGTGATCAACCCGCCCCAGCGCCGTGAGTACACCGTGGTCCTGATCGACGACCCGGCTCCCGGGGTGCGCCGCATCACGATGAACCGGCCGGAGAAGCGCAACGCCCTCAACCATGCGCTGCGGGGTGATGTGCTCGCCGCCCTCTACGAGGGTGACGCCGACCCCGAGGTACGGGTGCAGATCGTGCGGGGTGCGGGTCCGTCCTTCTCGGCGGGCTACGAGCTCGGCGGAGGCAACGACGGTCTCGAGCATCCCTTCTACACCCCGGGTGGAGAGGGCCACTGGCCCCGCCACGTCACCACCGGGTGGATGAGCATCTGGGACCTGGCCAAGCCGGTCATCGCGCAGGTCCACGGGTACTGCCTGGCCGGCGGCAGCGAGCTCGCCACGGGCTGCGATCTCGTCTACATCGCCGAGGACGCGCAGATGGGCTATCCCGCCGTGCGGTTCGGGGTGCCCGACATGCACTTCCACGCCTGGTTCATGGGTATGCGCACCGCGATGGAGATGATGCTCACCGGCGACTCGATCTCGGGGGTGACGGCGGTCGAGCGGGGCTGGGCCAACCGGGCGTTCCCGGCCGACGAGCTCGACGACGCCACGCTCGAGATGGCCCAGCGGATCGCCCAGGTGCCACCGGAGCTCGCGCAGATGAACAAGCGGCTGGTCCACCGGCAGATGGACGCCATGGGCATGCGGGCCGGCCTGCGGGCCGGGACCGAGTTGTGCGCGCTCGGCACGCACACCAAGGCCATGGCCGAGTTCCTCCAGGCCCGCGTCGAGAAGGGCGGCCTCACCGGCGCGCTCCAGGCGCGCGACGCGAAGTTCGGCGACTACCGGACCGTGCACGAGGGAGCGCAGGAGAGCGCGAGCCGGGGCTCCGACGAGCGCTTCGAAGGCTCGTACGGGAGCTCCCAGTAGGGACGTATCGGAACCACTCGAACACGAGACCACCACACGAGGAGCAGCAAGACCATGGGACTTTGGGACTACGAAGGCATGCGGGTCGTCGTCAGCGGAGGCGGGGGCGCCGGGATGGGTGCCGCGGCCGTCACCGAGCTGGCGAACCTCGGGGCCGAGATCCACGTGCTCGACCTGAAGGAGCCACCGGTCGACGTGGCGAGCTACCAGGCCGCGAACCTGCTCGACCCGCAGGCGACGGCCGACGCCGTGGCCAACATCCCCGGCACGATCCACGCGCTGTTCAACTGCGCCGGCCTGCCCGGGCCCCCGTTCTCCGACGTCGACACGATGTCGGTGAACTTCCTCGCCATGCGACACCTCTCGGAGCTGTGTGCGGCGCGCATGACCGAAGGTGGCGCCATCGCGAGCATCGCGTCCACTGCGGGCGCCGGCTGGATGATGAACATGGAGAAGTGGCGGCCGCTGATCTCCACCACCGGCTACGCGGAGGGCCGGGCCTGGTGCGAGGCGAATCCGGAGGCGATCGCCACCGGGTACGCGCCGTCCAAGGAGGTCATAATCATGTGGACCCAGTGGGCAGGCATCGAGTACCTGAAGCGCAACGTGCGGCTCAACTGCATCAGCCCGGGCCCGACCGACACGCCGATGATGGCCGACTTCGAGAGCACCTCGGGCGCCGATCTGGTGAACCTGTTCGCGCAGGGCGCGGGGCGTCGGTCACGACCCGAGGAGCAGGCCTACCCGCTGATCTTCCTGAACAGCCGGGCCGCGTCGTACGTGTCGGGTGAGAACTTCAACACCGACGGCGGCACGCTGGGTGCGATGACGACGGGGAGCCTCATCATCGACTTCAGCGCCCTCATGCCGGGTGACGCGGGCTGACTCCCACGCAAAGACCGAAGACCGACGACCCAAGACGTGAGACGGCCGGCCCCGAGGGGCCGGCCGTTCACTGTGAGCCGTTCACTGCGGGGCGGGTGGCCTTAACTGCTGGTGCGTGATCCCAGCGTCACCTCGACGGTGCGGTTCTGGCCGTTGCGCTCGTAGGTGATCCGCACCGAGTCGCCCGGCTCGGCGTTGCGCACGGCGTTGGCGAGCTGGGCCGGTGTCGTGACCGCGTTGCCGTCGAACTCGGTGATGACGTCACCGGCCTCGATGCCGGCTTCGCCCGCTGCGCCTCGGGGGACCACCTGGGTGACCGTGACGCCGTCGGCCGTCTGCTGGGTCACGACGCCGAGGAACGCTCCCGAGGTCGCCGGGCGCGGCTGCGTGCCGCTGCCTCCCTGGCTCCCACTGCCCCCCTGGCTGCCGGAGCCGCCCCCGAGGCTCCCGGGGCCGGGGAGCCCGGGCATCGGGCGGCCGTTCCGGTCGTCGGAGCCGGAGTGGCCGAACGGGTCGCGTGGCATGCCGTTGCCGGCGGGCATCTCGTTCGCGCCGCGGTCGTCCTTGGCGGTGCGGTCACCCACGGCGTAGCCGACGCCGAACATGAGCGCGGCACCGAGGAGTGCGGCGACGGTGACGAGCAGCCACTTCGGCACGGCCACGTGCCCGCTCGGCACCGTGGGTGCGGCCGCCGCGGGAGCGGTGGCCACCGAGGGTGCGGGCGGCGGGGTGGCCGCCACCGGGATCTCGGGCTCGGTCGCCGCCGCCGGGGCGTCGGCCCCGGGCGCCGGGTCGGTGGGGGGGACGGCCTCGTCGGGGCTCGGGGTCTCGTCGCTCACGGGTTCGTTCCTCTCGTCGGCGATACCCCGATGGTGCCCGGTCGCGGGCAGGTTCGGTAGGCGCGAACTGTGAGTGCTCTCAGCCGCTCCGGTACGCGGCAAGCAGCCGGTCCGCGTGCGCGCGACGGCGTTCGGCGGCGTCGGGCGGCGTGAGGACCTCGGCGTCGGCGGGGAGGCACACGAGCAGGTGCTCGACCCGCCGGTCGCCGTGGACGGTGACGTCGAGCTCGACGACGCGACCGTCCCCGTCGCACGGGGTCGCGTCGCCGAGCTGGTGGGGGGCCGGGAGGCTCTCGAGCGCGTCGGCCCGTATCCGGACGCGGACGGTACGGGCGTGGGCAGAGAGGTCGAACCACTCGGGGATCTCGTCGTGGTCGGGTGGGTCGAACCGGAGATCGCCCAGCCTCGCGTCGAGCATGCGGTCGACGCGGTAGTAGTGCGGCTCGTCGCCGTCGGTGGCGATGCCGTGCACGTACCAGCGTCCCCACTTGGCGAACACGCGCCACGGGAGGATCTCACGATCACGCGGCTCGTCGGCGCCGTCGCGGAGATAGCGCACCCGCAGCGAGCGACCTTCGTTCCAGGCCCGCTGCGCCGCGTCGAGTGCAGCGGGCTGGTCGACCGGGAGACGCAAGGTCACTGCGACCAGATCGGCGAGGACGTCGAGCGCAGCATCGAGATCGGGGGTCGGCTCGGTCGCGAGCGCCTGCATCGTGGCGCCGGCGACGAACAGTGCGAGCGCAGTCTCCCGCTCGGGTGGTCGAGCGGTGAGGTTGCGCAGCCAGTGGCCCTGGTCGAGCACGAGGACGTCGCCCTCGGTGAGCAGGAACGCCCGACTCCGGTCGACGATCTCGCCGTCGTCGCGGCGGAACTCCAGGTAGAGCACCGGGTCGAGCAGCGCGCGCAGCTCGGCCGGCCCGACTCCGACCATCTGGGCCGCGTCGGCCAGCGTGATCGAGCCGCGCTCTTCCACGGTCGCCAGGACCTCCCGCATGATCTCGAAGTGGCGTTGCTTGGTGATCGCCATCAGCGTGAGCCCCGGTCGGCGTCACCGTTCGCCACCGCATCGAGATGGTCACAGACGACCTCGCCCCTCTCGGGGGGTCACATCACCACTGCGTGGCACCGGAACCCGAGGATCCGGTTGTGGAACCACTCACGGTGACGCACGGTGAG
>JBJSXO010000228.1:0-4854 GCA_046086425.1 Actinomycetota bacterium
ACGCCGGCGCGCGCGATCACGGATCTCGTGGCGATCACCGGCGGCGCGCAGGTTGCCGACTTCGCGGTGCTGCACGAGCGCGTCGGGCACCACCATGACGCGGGCCCCCGCCAGCCGGGCCCGCCAGCAGAGATCGAGGTCCTCCGAGCCCGGGAAGGACTCGGGATCGAACCCACCGAGCACGCGGAACAAGTCGGCGCGCACGAGCATCGTCGCACTCGACACGTAGAACACGTCCCGCACTGCGTCGTGCTGTTCCTGGTCCAGCTCACCGGGCTCGATGCCGGTGTGGGCACCGCCGAACCGGTCGATCGCCCGACCCACGTCCAGGAGCACCTCGGGCCGGTCGAACTCCACCAGCTTTGGTCCACAGACTGCGGCGTTGGATCGGTATGCCTCCTCCACCATCACCCGGATCGCCGCCGGGCCGAGCGCGACGTCGTCGTGCACGAAACACAGGAAGGCCGCGCCGTCGATCTCGGTGAGGGCCACGTTGGCGGCCTCGGCGAACCCCGACGCCCGGGTGCGGCACACCAGCGCATCCGGGATCACCGCCGCGACCCGGTCGGTGGGATCGACCGCCGAGGCGGCGTCCACGACGAGCACCTCGAGGCCCGGATAGTCCTGGTCCACCAGCGACCACAGCACGTCCTCGAGCCCGGGCCCCGGGTCGTGGGTCACGAGCACGACGACCAGCGGAGGCGCACCCAGGTCCTCGGTGGCCGCCTCCTCGGCCCTGCCCTCGGGGGCCAGCGGCGACCGGAGGTCGGGGGGATCGGCGGCACTCATGCGACGTCGTGAGGATACCGGCGGGCGGGCCGCAGGCGCCGGGTATCCGCCGCAGCCCGGGCCGGCCTGCTCCGGGTCGGGGGTGCTTGCAAGAGTTAGCACTCTGCGGTATCCTGCAAGCACTCCGGTTCGTACTCCGGTCCCGCCGTTTCCCCACCCCTGAGGAGCTTCCCATGGACGACGCACTCACCCCCGAGACCAGCGCCACGAAGGCCACCCCGAAGGCGGGTCCCAAGGCGGGTCCCAAGGCGGGTCCCAAGACTTCGGCGACGTCGGGCCCCGCTGCGCCGGCTTCGCCGGCGGCGCCTGCGGACGGCTCGCCGGCCCGCACGGGCGCGGCGGCGATGGTCGCCGAAGCCCGCGAGCGCCTCGAGTCCGCAGCCCGGGCCGGCGTGCACCACTCCGGCAGCGTGGTGAGCCAGGCGCGCGCCACGGCCACCGACGGCGTGCACAAGGTGCGCACCACGGCCGAAGGAGCGCGCAGCCACGCCGAGGATCTGGTCGAGGGACTCCGGTCCCGGGTCGAGCAGGCCGCCCGCGACGCCCGCGCCCGAGGCGAGCAGTGGATCGGGTCGGGGCGCGCGCAACTCGGCGATGCCCGGGGCCGGGTCCAGCCGGTCGTCGAGCAGGTCCAGTCCCAGGCCCAGCGCGTCGTGGGGGCAGCGAGCGACCGGGCCCGCTCCCTGGTGGGACGCTCCGACAAGGCCGCCTAGCCCCACCCGGCCGTCACCCCGGCACCCGGCGACGGCCGGGTGCGTCCCGGGTCGCGCCGGTACTGTCCTGGCGTGCTCGTTGCGCTGGCTGGTGGGGTGGGAGCAGCCCGATTCCTGCGCGGGCTCGTCGACGTCATCGATCCGTCATCGGTGATGGCCGTGGTGAACACCGGGGACGACGACGAGTTCCACGGGCTGTGGGTCTGCCCGGACCTCGACAGCGTCACCTACACCCTCGCCGGCGTGCACAACGACGTCACGGGCTGGGGCGTCGAGGGCGAGACGTTCGCCACCATCGGCGCCCTCGAACGATTCGGCCTGCCCACGTGGTTCCGGCTCGGCGACCGCGACCTCGGCACGCACCTCTTTCGCACGCAACGGCTCCGAGCGGGGGCGACCCTTACCGAGGTGACTCACGAGATCACCACCGCATGGGGTCTGCCCACCCGCCTGCTCCCCATGTCCGACGACCGGGTGGCGACCCGGATCACGGTCGAAGACTCCCCCGGTAGCCCCCGGCGCGAGCTCGCCATGCAGGAATGGTTCGTGCGCGAGCGGTGCGAGCCCACCGTGGTGGCGGTGGGCTTCGCCGGAGCCGACCGGGCAACGGCCGCGCCCGGCGTGCTCGACGCGCTCCGGGAGGCCGAGACCATCGTGGTGTGCCCGAGCAACCCCGTGATCTCGATCGGCCCGATCCTCGCCGTGCCCGGGATCCGTGAGGTGCTCACCGCGCGCCGGGACCGGGTCGTCGGGGTCAGCCCGATCATCGGCGGTCGGCCGGTGAAGGGACCGGCCGACCGCCTCATGGGCCCACTCGGGATCGACGTGTCCTGCGTCGGCGTGGCCCGCACCTATCGCGACTTCTGCTCCGCGCTGGTCATCGACACCACCGACGCCGCCGCCGCCGATCGCGTCGCTGCGCTGGGTGTGCGCCCGATCGTGACCGACACGCTCATGCGCGACGCGCGCGTTGCGGCCACCCTGGCGCGCGAGACCCTCGCTGCGGTGGCGTGAGCGCTACCCCCGGAGCCCCGGTCCGGCTCGAGGTCATCGCGGTCCACGGGATCGGCGAGGTGCGCCCCGGCGACGAGATCGCCGACCTCGTCGTCGAAGCGGCCGAAGCCCAGGGCACCCCCCTCGTCGAGCGCGACTGTGTCGTGGTCACCCAGAAGATCGTCTCGAAGGCCGAGGGACGGCTGGTCCGGCTCGACCCCGGCGACCTCGAGGCTCGGCGCGCGCTCGTGGAGCAAGAGTCCCGGCGCATCGTCCGCCGCCGCGGGGACCTCGTCATCTCCGAGACCCACCACGGATTCGTGTGCGCCAATGCCGGCATCGACCTCTCCAACGTCGAGGCGGGCCACGCCGCGCTCCTCCCGGTCGACCCCGACTCTTCCGCGCACCACGTGCGCAATGCCTTGCGCGCCCGCCGGGGCGTCGATGTCGCGGTGATCGTCTCCGACACGTTCGGACGGCCGTGGCGAACCGGCCTCACCGATGTCGCGATCGGTGTCGCCGGGATCGCAGCGGTGGTGGACCTCCGAGGCTCCGAAGACGCGCTCGGACGCGTGCTGCACGTCACCGAGGTCGCAATCGCGGACGAGATTGCCGGAATGGCCGAGCTGGTGATGGGCAAGGCGGCAGGTGTGCCCAGCGCCGTCGTGCGCGGTCTCGACCCGCGCTGGTTCGGCGCCGGGGCTGCGCGCGACCTCGTCCGCGACCCTCGCGACGACCTCTTCCGCTGAATGCCCTCGCACCGAACCCAGGAGCCCGCTGTGGACGTCCCCGCGTTCGTCGAAGCCCGCCGGTCGATCCGGGCCTTCGCCCCCGAGCCGATCGATCGAGCGCTCCTCGACCAGTTGGTCACTGCGGCGTGCCTCGCCCCGGCGCCGCACCACTCACGACCGTGGCGCTTCGCCGTGGTCGACACCCCGGACGCCAAAGCCGACCTCGCGCGCGGCATGGGCGACCAGTGGCGCACCGACCTCTCCCGCGACGGCGTCGATCCGGCTCGTATCGACGACCTCGTCGAGACGTCCCGGCGCAAGCTCACCGCGGCGCCTGCGTTGGTGCTCGGCTGCCTCACCTGGGAGGGGCTCGACCGCTACCCGGACGACGCCCGCCGCCGGGCCGAGTGGGGCATGGCACTGCTCTCGCTCGGCGCGGCAGTCGAGAACCTCATGCTCACGGCGGCCGACGCGGGTCTGGCTTCGTGCTGGGTCGCCGCCCCGATCTTCTGCCCCGACGCCGCCCGCGACGCGCTGGGCCTTCCCGCCGGGTGGTCGCCGGCTGCGCTCGTCCTCGTCGGCACACCCGCGCCCGACTACACGCCGCGACCGCGGCCGGCCGTTCCTCTCGACGAGCTCCGGGTGCTGCGCTAGCGCGCCAGACCCCGTTCTGCGCACGGGCTCACCGCGTGCGGGAGCGGAACCAGGCCAGGGTGCGGGAGAGCCCGGTCTCGAGGTCGACCTGCGGCATCCAGCCGAGATGGGTGGCGGCGCGACCCGGGTCGAGGGCGTTGCGCGCGAGCTCGCCGGTACGCGGCGGCGCGTACTTGGGCGGCTCGGGGAAGCCGGCCAGGCGGGCCATGGTGTCGTAGAGCTCCTGGACGCTGAGCTCGACGCCGGTTCCGATGTTGCAGGTCAGCCCACCACCGGCGTCGGCGGCCTTCACGAACGCGTCGACGACGTCGTCCACGAACACGAAGTCCCGCGTCTGGCTGCCGTCGCCGAACACGGTGGCTCGCTCCTTCGCGAGGAGCCGGCCGGCGAAGATCGCCACCACCCCGGCTTCGCCGTGAGGATCCTGACGCGGCCCGTACACGTTGGCGAGCGCGAGCACGGTGGAGTCGAGCCCCTGGATCTCGCGGAAGTAGTGGAGGTAGTCCCCCACCGCCTTCTTGGACACTCCGTAGGGTGACAGCGGATGCTGCGCATGCCCTTCACGCACCGGCAGCTCTTCCGGCTCGCCGTAGAGCGTCCCTCCGGATCCCGCGAACACCACCTTGCGGGTCCCCGCGGCGACGGCACCCTGGCAGACGTTGAGCGAGCCGAGGATGTTCACCTCGGCGTCGAAGAGGGGCTTCGCCACCGACACCCGCACGTCCATCTGCGCACCGAGGTGCATGACGACCTCGGGCTTGCGGGCGACGATGAGGTCGACCAGCCCGGTCGAGCGGATGTCGAGGCGGTGGAACGTGAAGCGGCCGGGCTTCCCCGAGCGGGCATCGGCGAGATTGGCGAGCGAGCCACTCGACAGGTCGTACACCACGTCGACATGATGGCCCTCGGCGAGGAGGCGGGCGAACAACATCGACCAGATGAAACCCGCACCCCCAGTGACCAAGAACTTCAGC
>JBJSXO010000229.1:0-5084 GCA_046086425.1 Actinomycetota bacterium
CCTGCCTAACCCCTATACGCGACTTTTTAAACGAGTTTTATGCCTTAAATTCGCCCGCAATAGACATGATATATGATGTTTTGAAGCGATTGGCCGCCAATAATTTTATTTTACGTGCTTATTCACTAAATTTAAGTCTGGAAAACGGTGAGTTGGAAATTCCAGTGTACACGCAAGAAGAACTTAGCAGAAAAATCATCGTGACGACGCGCCAGTCGTCACGGGTCGCGGCGAAGTGGTGCGGCGTCTGCACGAGGAAGCCACCCGAGATCTGCCGCACGTCGATCGGCATCGGCTCCGGGCCGGGGGCCTCCAGGAGCCGGGTGTTCTTGCGCTTGGCGACCAGCGCGTCCACCGTGCCCGGCGCGTAGCCCGGCGCGATCACCACGTCGGCCTGCGGGCCGTTCACCATCCGCTCGACGGTCGCCGCGTCGACCGGCCGGTTGAGGGCGACGATCCCGCCGAACGCCGAGCGCTCGTCGCACTCCAGGGCCCGCTGGTACGCCGACGCGAGGTCACCGGCCACTGCGGCCCCGCAGGGGTTCGCGTGCTTGATGATCGCGACGGCGGGGTCGGCTCCGAGGTCGAAGGCGAGCCGCCACGCGGCGTCGGTGTCGTAGAAGTTGAGGTACGACAGCGCAAGCCCGCTGTGCTGGGTGATGCGGTCGATCCAGCTCGTGGTGCCGTGCATGCGGTAGCGGGCCGCCTGCTGGTGCGGGTTCTCGCCGTAGCGGAGCGTCTCGTCGGTGCGGTCGAGCGCGAGCACGAGGTGCTGCGGCAGCTCCTCGTCCTCCTGGAGCCACCGCACCACCGCGGCGTCGTACGCCGCGGTGAGCGCGAACGCCTCCAGGGCCAGGGCGCGCCGGGTGGCGTCGGTGGTGTTGCCGTGCGCGCGGATCTCGGCGAGCACGTCCTCGTACTGGTCGGGTCGGGTGACGATCGCGACCCACGCGTGGTTCTTCGCCGCCGCTCGGGTCATGGCCGGGCCGCAGATGTCGATGGTCTCGATGTCGGGCGACGCGAAGAACGGGTAGAGGTTGCTGACCACCATGTCGAAGCCGACGATGCCGTGCTCCTCCATGTCGGCGAGGTGCGACGGCTTCCCGCGGTCGGCGAGGATGCCACCGTGCACCTTGGGGTGGAGGCTCACCACCCGGTGGTCGAGCATCTACGGGAACCCGGTGATGGTCGCGAGCGGGATGACGGGCACCCCGGCGTCCGCCAGCGCTCGCGCGGTGCCGCCCGACGACACCAGCTCCCAGCCCAGGTCGGACAGCGACCGGGCGAACTCGACCAGACCGGCCTTGTCGTAGACCGAGAGCAGCGCGCGCCGTGTGGTCCGGTCTTCCACCCGCCTCACCCCTCTTCCTGTCGCGGTCCGACGACGAGCCCCCGCAGCACCTTCGGGTACAGGCGGCGCTCGACGTCCTTGATGCGCTCGTGCAGCGTCTCGACGGTGTCGCCGTCGAGCACGGGGACGGCCTCCTGGGCCAGGATCGGCCCCTCGTCGACCTCGAGCGTGGCGAGGTGCACGGTACAGCCGGTGACCTTGACTCCCGCTGCCAGCGCGTCCTCGACCGCGTGCCAGCCCTTGAACGACGGCAGCAGCGCCGGGTGGGTGTTCACCACGGCGCCGGGGTAGGCGTCGTGGACGGCCTGGCCCAGGATCGTCCCGAACCCGGCCATGGCCACGAGGTCGATCCGGTAGGCGTGCAGCGCGGCCACGACGTCGCGCGTGTAGGCGTCGCGGTCGAAGGTCGGCCCGAACGTCGTGCGCTCCACCAGCTCGGCCGGGATGCCCGCCCGCCAGGCCCGCTCCAGCGCGCCGCACGGGCGGTCGGCGAGCACCACCGCGATCGGCAGGCCGTCGGCGACCATGGCCTCCAGGATCGTCCCGCCCCCCGACGCCAGCACCGCGAGCCGCCGCTGCTCCACCTGCCGGAACCTAGTCCAGGCTCCCGACCCTGCTCACAGCCGGGTCGGGCCCCGACCGGCCCCGTCGGTCCTTGCATTCACCCCCGAATCGTGGTGGGCTTCCGCTGGGTGTGCCCCACCGTGGGGCGCGGCGTTCACGGAGGCGGCATTGGATCTCAAGAAGCTCTCGAGGGGGGAGATGATCATCGGCGTCTCCGGCATCATCTTGTTCCTCTCGTCGTTCCTGGACTGGTTCGGCATCGAGTACAAGGGCTCTCCGGGTATCTCGGGCGCCGAGAGCGCGTGGAGCTTCACGTTGCCGCTCTTCGCCGTCCTGCTCGGGATCGCGATGGTGGTCCTCGTGGCCCTGCGCGCGTTCGGAGTGGTACTCCCCGAGAAGGTGGGTGGATTCGGCTTCCGCCTCCTCTACCTGCTCGGTGGTATCGCTTTCCTGCTGGTGTTGCTCAAGGTCATCGTGGGTCCGAGCTACGACACCGGCCCGTTCGACGACGCCTTCAACAAGACCCGCGAGCTCGGCGCCTACATCGGGCTCCTGTGCACCATCGGCCTGTCGGTCGGCGGCTTCATGGCCGCCAAGGAGGCCGGCGACCTCGACGAGCTCCTGAACAAGCGCAACGCCGGCGGGGGCGACGCATCGCCGCCGTCCGGGCCCCCGGCCGCGTAGGCCGACCCGCCCGAAGTCTCGTGGCGACCCCCGCCTCCGGGCGGGGATCGCTCGCGTCCGGGGCCGGGCGCGCCTAGAGCCCGGCGACGACCTCGGCCATCAGCTCGCCGGCCTCGGTGGGGTTGAGGCCGATCTTCACGCCCGCGGCGCCCAGCGCGTCCATCTTGGCGGCCGCCGTCCCCTTGCCGCCGGAGATGATGGCGCCGGCGTGGCCCATCTTCTTGCCCGGAGGCGCGGTCACGCCCGCGATGTAGCTCACCACGGGCTTCGAGACGTTGGCCGCGATGAACGCGGCGGCCTCCTCCTCGGCGGAGCCACCGATCTCGCCGAACATCATGATCGCCCGGGTCTCGGGGTCGGCCTCGAAGCGCTCCAGGCAGTCGATGAACGTCGTGCCCGGCACCGGGTCGCCACCGATGCCCACGCAGGTGGTGACGCCGATGCCCTTCTGCTGGAGCTCGTAGAGCGCCTGGTAGGTGAGCGTGCCGGAGCGGCTGACGATGCCGACCGGCCCGCCCGGCTTGGCGATGTGCCCGGCGGTGATGCCGATGTTGCACTTGCCGGGGCTGATGATCCCCGGGCAGTTGGGGCCGAGCAGCTGTACGTTCGGGTAGTCCCGCTTCAGACGGTTGTAGAACCAGGCCTCGTCGTGGGCGGGGACCCCCTCGGTGATCACCACGATGAACTCCACCCCGCCCTCGGCGGCGTCCATCACCGCGGCCTTCACCCCGGGGGCGGGGATGAAGATGCACGAGGCGTTGGCTCCGGTGGCCCGCACCGCATCGGCCACCGAGGCGAAGATCGGGATGCCCTCGACGTCCTCGCCGGCCTTCTTCGGGTTGGTACCCGCGACGACCTGGGTACCGTACTCACGGTTCAGCAGGCCGTAGTACTTGCCCTGGGAGCCGGTGAGCCCCTGGTAGACGACCTTGGTGTTCTCGTCGACGAAGATGCTCACTTGGCGGGTCCTCCTGCGAGTGCGACCGCCGTGCGGGCGGCGTCGAGCATGGTCGGCTGCATCTGCAGCGCGTCCGAGAGGTGCGGCGCGAGGAGCTCGCGACCGAGGTCGGCGTTGGTCCCGTCGAGGCGGATGACGATCGGTGCGTCGATCTGCACCCGGCCGAGCGCGGTGATGATCCCGTTGGCCACCTCTTCACCCTTGGTGATGCCGCCGAAGATGTTGATGAAGATCGCCTTCACCTTCGGGTCGTTGTTGATCACCTCGAGCGCGCCGGCCATCACGTCTGCGTTGGCGCCACCCCCGATGTCGAGGAAGTTGGCCGGCGAGCCGCCCACTTGGCTCACGATGTCGACGGTGCTCATGGCCAGTCCCGCGCCGTTGGCGATGATGCCGACGGCGCCGTCGAGCCCGACGTACTGGAGACCCTTCTCGTGCGCCGCGGTCTCGCGCTCGTCGCGGTGCTGGATCTCGTCGTACTCCTCGTAGTCGGGGTGGCGGAACACCGCGTTGTCGTCCACGGTGACCTTGGCGTCGAGCGCCTTGACCTGCCCGTCGGTGGTGAGGATGAGCGGGTTGATCTCGCACAGATCGGCATCGCCGTCGACGTAGGCCTCGTACAGCTTCATGAGGATGTCGACCGCACCCTCGACGGCTTCGGGGTCGAGCCTGGCGGCCGCGACCCACTCCCGGCACTGGGCCTCCGTGAGGCCGTCCACCGGATCGACGTGGATCTTGGCGATCGCGTCCGGGTCGGAGACCGCGACCTCCTCGATCTCGACCCCGCCCTGCGCCGACAGCATGCCGAGGTGCGCCTTGGCCGCGCGGTCCAGCGTGAAGGACGCGTAGTACTCCTTCGCGATGTCGCTCGCCTTCTCGATCCAGAGTCGACGTACGACGTGGCCCTTGATGTCGAGGCCCAGGATGTTCCCGGCGTGCTCGCGCGCCTCCTCGGCGTTGCTCGCCAGCTTGACCCCGCCGGCCTTGCCGCGACCCCCGGTCAGCACCTGAGCCTTCACCACCACCGGGAAGCCCAGCTTCTCGGCGGCGGCGACGGCCTCGTCGACCGTGAAGGCCACGGCACCGGGCGAGATCGCGATGCCGTAGCGCGAGAAGAACAGCTTGCCCTGATATTCGAAGAGGTCCATCGATCTCCCTGTCTGGTGGAGCACTCAGCCGGTGAGCTGAGCCTCCCGGTCGTCGAGCGCGTGCTCCAGCCACCCCGTGACGTCCGGCCACGGCGTGCCTGGGGTGAACACCGGCACCGGACCGGCCGGGATCGACCCGGCGGGGCCGGCTCCCCTGCCGAACACCACCACGTGCCCGAGCTCCCGCTCCCGGAGCCGGTCCACGACGCGACGGAGCAGTGCGGGGTCGTCCGGCGTCATCCCCAGGCCCACGGCGTCGGCGTCCTCCTGGAGGACGGTCTCGGCCACCTGCTCCGGAGCCTGGTGCGACCCGGCGAAGATCACCTCGAAGCCGGCGTCGCGCAACGCCCGCGCGATCTCCTGCCCACCCCGGTCGTCC
>JBJSXO010000230.1:0-4530 GCA_046086425.1 Actinomycetota bacterium
CGTCGACGGCCGCACGGCCGCCGCCGACGGCTCGTCGCGCTGGATCACCGGGCCGCAAGCCCGAGCCGACGCCCACGGGGTGCGCGCCGACTCCCAGGCGGTGGTCGTCGGCGCGGGGACCGCGCTCGCCGACCGTCCCGCGCTCACCGTGCGCGATGCCGATCCGCGTCCCGAGCGCCCACCCCTGCGGGTCGTGCTCGATGCCCGGGGCCGGGTGCCGGCCGACGGCCCGCTGTTCGACGGCGCTGCGCCGACGATGGTGATCACCACGCAGCACGCGCCGGCGGCCGCGACCGACGCCTGGCGGTCCGCCGGGGCCGAGGTCGAGACGGTGCCCGACGCCGACGGCAAGGTGGACCTGCGCCACGCGCTCACGGTCCTCGGGGCGCACGGTGTGCTCCAGGCCATGGTGGAGGGAGGAGCTGCGCTGCACGGCGCGCTGCTCGAGGCCGGCCTCGTCGACCGGCTCACCGTGTATGTGGGCGCGACGCTGCTCGGCACCCGGGCCAAGCCCGGGCTCGACCTCCCGGGACCGGCGACGATCGCCGGCGCGTCACGCCTCCGCCTCGTCGGCACTGCGGTGCTCGGTGACGACGTGCGCCTCGACTACGTCCCGACGCCGGTCGGAGCCTCCTGATGTTCACGGGGATCGTCGAGGAGCTGGGCCGGGTGCGCCGGGTCGTGCCCCGGGCCGGTGGGGCCCGGCTCGAGCTCGCGTGCACCGAGGTCATCGCAGATGCCACCGTCGGCGACTCCATCGCCGTGAACGGCTGCTGCCTCACCGTCGTGGACCTCGGCGAGGGCTGGTGGGCTGCCGACGCCCAGATCGAGACGCTCGAGCGCACCACGCTCGCTGCGCTCACGGCGGGAGACCCGGTCAACCTCGAGCGCCCGTTGCGGATGGGCGACCGGCTCGGCGGCCACCTGGTCCTCGGCCACGTCGACGGGGTCGGCGAGGTCGTCGGGGTGGAGCCCCGACCCGATGGCTCGACGGTGGTGGTGGTGGCGGCCCCGGAGGCCGTCGCCCCGTACCTGGTCGAGAAGGGGTCGGTCACCGTCGACGGAGCCAGCCTCACGGTCACGACCGTGCGCGACACCGCGTCCGGCGCGGAGTTCGGCGTGGCGCTCATCCCGCACACGCTCGCAGTCACCACCCTCGGCGTACGCCGACCGGGTGACCGCGTCAACCTGGAGGCGGACATGATCGCCAAGCACGTCGCCCGCCTCGTGGCCCACCCACCCGGGTCGGCCGTTCCCGATCGAGCGACGACCAAGGAGGACGACTCGATGCCGTCGAGCCGATCCGAGCGAGAGAGGTGGTAGGGGCGATGTCGTTCACCCATATCGAGAACGCGATCGCCGCCATCGGTCGCGGCGAGCTCGTGGTCGTCGTCGACGATGCCGATCGTGAGAACGAGGGCGATCTCATCATGGCGGCCGAGAAGGTCACGCCGGAGACGATGGCGTTCATGATCCGGCACACCAGCGGGGTGATCTGCATGCCCATGCTCGGTGAACGTCTCGACGCGCTGGCGCTGCCGCTCATGGTCGCCCACAACACCGAGGTCCAGCGCACTGCGTTCACGGTTTCGGTCGACGCAGTGCACGGCACCTCGACCGGCATCAGCGCGGCCGACCGCGCGGTGACCGTGCGCACCTTGATCGCACCGGAGACCTCGGCCGACGACCTGGCCCGGCCCGGGCACATCTTCCCGCTGCGTTATCGCGAAGGTGGCGTGCTCAAGCGTGCGGGGCACACGGAGGCGGCTGTCGACCTCGCCCGGCTGGCCGGGCTCGAGGCGGCCGGCGTCTTGGCCGAGGTCGTCAACGACGACGGTACGATGCAGCGGCTGCCGCAGCTCGAGCAGTTTGCCGCCGAGCACGGGCTCCAGCTCATCTCCATCGCCGATCTCATCCGCTACCGACGCCACCGCGAGAAGCTGGTCACGCGTGTGTCCGAGGCGCGCATTCCCACCAAGTACGGAGAGTTCACCGCCTACGTGTTCTCGTCGCACCTCGACGACGTCGAGCACATGGCCTTCGTCTGCGGGGAGGTTTCGGGGACCCGGGACGTGCTCGTCCGGGTCCATTCCGAGTGCCTCACCGGCGACGTGTTCGGCTCGATGCGCTGCGACTGCGGGACGCAGCTCGATCTCGCGATCGGTCAGATCGCCGAGGAGGGCCGGGGCGTGATCGTATACCTGCGGGGTCACGAGGGCCGTGGCATCGGCCTGGGCCACAAGATGCGGGCCTACAACCTCCAGGACCAAGGCCGCGACACCGTGGAGGCCAACGAGGAGCTGGGGTTCGCGGCCGACTCCCGCGAGTACGGGATCGGCTCCCAGATCCTCGTCGATCTGGGCATCACGACGATGCGCCTGATGACCAACAATCCGGCCAAGTACGGCGGGCTCGAGGGCTACGGTCTCGAGGTCGTGGACCGGGTGCCGCTGCGGGCGACGCCTACCCACGAGAACATTGCCTACCTGCGCACCAAGCAGGAGAAGATGGGGCACTTGCTCGACCTCGAGGCCGGGCGGGACACCACATCGGGGTAGGACCACGTCTGTGCCGGCGCCGGGGGCGACGGCCAGGGCTTCCGAGGACACGACATGGGTGAGTACTCGTCGGGGGAGGAGAAGCCGGACGCGCGCGGGCTGCGGGTGGCCACGGTGGTCGCCCGCTTCAACGACCACGTGACGGGCCTGCTGCTCGACGGCGCTCGGGCGACGTTGGCCGCGCGCGGCATCCCGGACGCGGACGCCCCGGTGTACTGGGTGCCCGGGGCCTTCGAGCTTCCGGTGGTCGCGCAGCGCCTCGCCGGATCGGGCCGCTTCGACGCGGTGATCTGCCTCGGGGCGGTGATCCGGGGCGACACCCCGCATTTCGAGTACGTCGCAGGGGCGGCGGCCGCGGGCGTGTCGCGTGTCGCTCTCGACACCGGCGTCCCGGTCGTCTTCGGGGTCCTGACCACCAACTCCCTGGAGCAGGCGCTCGAGCGCTGTGGTGGCGCCGAGGGGCACAAGGGCGCCGAGGCGGCTGCCACCGCAGTCGAGACCGCAGCCCTGCTCCGCACCCTGCCGTCCCCGGAGGCTCCACCGTGCTGAACATCGTCCTTCCCAAGGGTTCGCTCGAGCGGGCGACGCTCGAGCTGTTCGACGACGCCGACCTCGGCGTCATCCGGGGCTCCGACGTCGACTACCGGGCCACGATCGACGATCCCCGCGTCGACGAGGTGCGAATCCTGCGACCGCAGGAGATCCCGCGCTACGTGGCCGAAGGCCGGTTCGACCTCGGCATCACCGGGCGCGACTGGATCGAGGAGACGGCGGCCGACGTCGTGACGCTCACCGAGCTGCATTACTCGAAGGCGACCGCTCGCCCGATCCGTGTGGTGCTCGCCGTCGCAGCGGACTCGGGTGCCCACACGGTGGCCGATCTGCCCGACGGGCTGCGTGTGCACACCGAGTACCCGGAGCTCACCAAGCGCTACTTCGCCGGGCACGGGATCGCGGCCCACGTCGAGCTGTCCTACGGTGCGACCGAGGCCAAGGTGCCCGACATCGCCGACGCCGTGGTCGAGATCACCGAGACCGGTCGGGCGCTGCGCGCGGCCGGCCTGCGGATCGTCGACACGATCCTGACCTCGTACACCGAGCTGATCGCGAGCCCGACGGCCTACGCCGACCCGGACAAGCGCACGGCGATGGAGCAGCTGATGGTGCTGCTGTCCGGTTCGCTCGAGGCGCGCGGTCGAGTGCTGATCAAGCTCAACGTCGACGGCGCCAACCTCGATGCGGTGATCGGGCTGCTCCCGGCCCTCCGGTCGCCGACCGTGTCGAAGCTGTTCAACGAGGAGGCGTTCGCAGTCGAGACGGTCGTGGCCAAGCGCGAGATCAACACGTTGATCCCGGCCCTCAAGGACGCCGGCGCAACCGGGATCATCGAGCTCCCACTCGCCAAGATCGTCCACTGAGCCGGCCTGATCCGGTCTGGACCGGTCACCACGGCAAAGACCCGCAGGAGATCGCAGGAGATGACGACCGACGCGACGACGGTGACCCACACCGGCCAGGTCGAGGCGTACGACCCCGTCCGCGGGTGGGGCACGATCCTCGGGGCCGACGGCGCGCGACTGGGCTTTCACTGCACCCAGATCGCCGACGGGTCGCGGGGGATCCCGGTCGGCGTCACGGTCCGCTACGCCCGCGTCCCCGGCCATCTCGGGACCTGGGAGGCTGCGGCGGTCGCCGTCATCCCGTAGGGGTGCCCATCAGCCGAGGTGCGGTGCGGCCACCCTCAGGCGCCACCGGCTGCCTGGCGTTGGACCTCGACGAACGCCAGCCGGAGATCCGACAAGGCGTCCCGCAGCGGTGCGCCGTGCTCGCCCCAGCGGTCACCGAGGGCGTCGACGAGGCCGCCCATGGCGTCGATCGCCACGGCGGCTTCGCTCAGGCGCAGGGGCTGGCCCTCCTCGGGGCGCAGGTGCAGCACCGCGAGCTGCCAGAGGCCGATGGCGTGGTTGGCGGC
>JBJSXO010000231.1:0-3521 GCA_046086425.1 Actinomycetota bacterium
GTCGGTGGGCGATCCGTCGCCCGACCCGGTCGACGCACCCGCGGCGCCCCCCGCTCCCGCCCCGCCGGTCGCGCCCGACGCACCCGCCCCGGTCGACGCACCCGCCCCGGCCGAGGTGCAGGGCGCGCCCGCCCCGACCGACGCCGGCGGCCCGGGGAACTTCGACCTCGACGAGGTGGTGCTCGCCTGGGCCGAGCTGCTGCCCACCTTCGCCATGGCGACCCGATCGGCGGTCCAGCACGCCCAGCCCATCCGGGTCGACGGCGACGTCGTGGTCTTCGGGATCCCCCCACAGTTGCACGCAGCGGCGGCGCCCCGGTTCAAGAGCGCGGCCGACACCATCCGCGACGCGCTCGCCCAGCAGCTCGGCCGCACCCCGCGGTTCTCGCTCGTCGCTTCGGACGATGTCGCCGTCGACGCGACGGACGACGCGTCGGTGAGGATCGGGACGGGCGCGGCCGGGTCCGACGAGCGACTGCCGCCCGACGACGAAGACATCGCGCTCGACGAGCTCGTGGACGCCGGACCGGCGGCGCCGGCGGTAACGTCCGTCGGGATCCTCGAGGCCGAGTTCGGGGCCACGGTGGTCGAGGAGCACCCCCGATGACGGGGTCGCAGCGCCGGGCCGAGAAGGTGCGGGAGTCGTCGTGACCAACCCCAAGCAGCTCAACCAGATGATGCGCCAGGTGCAGAAGATGCAGGCCGACATGGCCGCGGCGCAGGAGTCGCTGGCGTCCGAGACCGTCGAAGCCTCGGCGGGGGGTGGCATGGTCACGGCCGTGGTGTCGGGGACCGGCGAGCTGCAGTCGGTGTCGATCTCGCCCGACGTCGTCGATCCCGACGACGTCGAGATGCTCGAGGACCTCGTGGTGGCGGCGGTGGTCGAGGCGATGCGCATGGCGCAGGAGAAGGCGGCCGAGCGCATGGGTGGCCTGACCGCGGGGCTCGACCTCGGCGGGCTCGGCGGCCTGCTCGGGTGACGCGCGACTAGTGGCCTCCGTCTACGAGGGCCCGGTCCAGTCCCTGATCGACGAGCTGGGCCGTCTGCCCGGGGTCGGCCCGAAGTCGGCCCAGCGCATCGCGTTCTACCTGCTCAAGGTCGCGCCGGAGGACGCCAACCGGCTGGCGGCGGCGATCACCGAGGCCAAGACCCGGGTCCGGTGGTGCCGGCGCTGCTTCAACTTCGCCACCGGCGAGTTGTGCTCCTACTGCCTCGACGAGCGTCGCGACCCGGCGCTCCTCTGTGTGGTCGAGGAGCCGCGCGACATCGTCGCCGTCGAGCGCACCCACGAGTTCGGTGGCCGCTACCACGTGCTCCAGGGGGCGATCGCGCCGATCGAGGGTGTCGGTCCGGAGCAGCTCCGGATCAAGGAGCTGCTCACTCGGGTGGGCGACGAGGGCGTGACCGAGGTGATCCTCGCCACCAACCCCAACATCGAGGGCGAGGCCACGGCCATGTACCTGGTCCGGCTGCTCAAGCCGCTCGAAATCAAGGTGACCCGTCTTGCGAGCGGCCTGCCCGTCGGCGGAGACCTCGAGTACGCCGACGAGATCACCCTCGGTCGTGCGTTGGAGGGCCGTCGGGAGGTGTAGGGCCGAGCGGGCCGGTCCCGGACTACGACCCGTCGAGGCAGCGGGAGATGACGCGGCCGACGGCGTCGGTCTCGACGAGGAAGCCGTCATGGCCGCTGATCGACTCGATGACGGTCACACCCGTGGACGTGGTGATCAGCTCGGCCAGCTCGTGCTGGAGGCGCAGGGGGTAGAGCCGGTCCGAGGAGATGCCGGCGATGCAGACGTCGGCGGTCACCCGAGCGAGCGCAGCGGCGACGCCGCCGCGACCGCGCCCCACGTCGTGGTGGTTCATTGCCGTGCTCAGGGAGACGTAGCTGTTGGCGTCGAAGCGCTCGGCCAGCTTGGCGCCCTGGTACTCGAGGTACGACTCGATCGCGTACCGGCCGCCCTCGAGCGGCCGCTCGTCGCCCTGGTGGTCGCGCCCGAACTTCTCGTCGAGCTCGATCTCGGACCGGTAGCCGATCTGGCCGATCCCGCGTGCGACCGACATCCCTTGGTGGGGTCCGTGGCCGGCGGGTGCCGCGTAGTAGTCACCACCCCGCCAGCCGGGATCGAGGGTGATCGCACGGATCTGGACGCTGCACAGCGCAATCTGCTCGGCCGTGGCGCGTGCGCCGGTGGCGATCACCACGGCCCGGGCCACCCGCTCGGGGAAGCCGACCGCCCACTCGAGCGCGCGCATGCCCCCCATCGACCCCCCGACCACTCCGTACCAGCGGGCGATCCCGAGGTGATCCGCAAGCGCGGCCTCCACCACCACCTGGTCGCGGATGGTGATGAGGGGAAAGCGCGACCCGTAGGGCACGCCGTCGCCGGCGTCGCTCGCCGGCCCGGTGGTCCCCTGGCAGCCGCCGAGGACGTTGGGGCACACCACGAAGAACCGGTTCGTGTCGATCGGGGCACCCGGCCCGATCATCCCGTCCCACCACCCCGCCTGCCGGTGGCCGGGTCCCGGCGGTCCGGCCGCGTGGGAGTCTCCGGTCAGGGCGTGGAGCACGAGCACCGCGTTGGCGGCGTCGGGCGCGAGCGTCCCCCACGTCTCGTAGGCGACCGTGATGTGCTCGAGTCGCCCGCCGGCTTCCACGACGTGCGGTCGCGCGTCGAACAGGCCGACGAACTGCCGGTTCCCCGGGTGGTCACCGGGGCGCCACGCCCCGGTGACCGGAGGAACCGGTGGCCCGGACGTGATCAGGCTCCCTTGGCGGCGCGGAACCCCGCGTCGAGGTCGGCGAGGATGTCGTCGATGGTCTCGATCCCGACGCTCAGGCGCACCAGGTCGGGGCTCACCCCGGTGGAGCGCTGCTCGTCCGGCGTGAGCTGGGAGTGCGTGGTCGACGCCGGGTGGATGGCGAGGCTGCGCACGTCACCGATGTTGGCGACGTGGCTGAACATCTCCAGCCCGTCGATGAACCGCTTGCCGGCCTCGAGCCCGCCGGTGATGCCGAAGGCCACGATGGCGCCCTGGCCGCGCGGCAGGTACTTCTTGGCCCGGTCGTGCCACGGGCTCGACGCCAGACCCGGGTAGGCGACCCACTCGACGTCGTCGCGGGCCTCGAGCCACTGCGCCACGGCCAACGCGTTCTGGCAGTGCCGCTCCATGCGCAGGCTCAGCGTCTCGACGCCCTGCACGAAGAGGAACGCGTTGAAGGGTGATACCGCGGCGCCGACGTCACGCATCCACTGCAGCCGGGCCTTGAGGATGTACTGCGCCGGCCGCAGCGGCTCGGGCAGTTGGGAGTAGACGAGCCCGTGGTAACTGGGGTCGGGCTCGGTGAAGGCGGGGTGGCGTCCGCTGGCGACGTAGTCGAACTTGCCGCCGTCGACGATGATCCCGCCGATCGAGGTGCCGTGACCGCCGATAAACTTCGTCGCCGAGTGCACCACGATGTCGGCGCCCCAGTTGAGCGGCTGACAGAGGTACGGGCTCATCACCGTGTTGTCGACGA
>JBJSXO010000232.1:0-8372 GCA_046086425.1 Actinomycetota bacterium
CACCAGGTGCTCCAGCACCTCCGCGACCCCGTGGCGGCCCTGCGCGAGATGCGCCGGGTCCTGCGCCGCCCCGGCCTTCTCGCCGTGCGTGACAGCGACTACGGCGCCTTCGTCTGGACGCCCGAAGATCCACGCCTCGACCGGTGGATGGACCTCTACCACCGCCTTACCGCCCGCAACGGCGCCGACGCCGACGCCGGGCGGTCGTTGCCACGGTGGGTGCGGGCTGCCGGGTTCTCCGAGCTCGAGGTGTCGTCGTCGAACTGGACGTTCCAGCACCCCGACGACCGGGCCTGGTGGGGTGGCCTCTGGGCCGACCGCGTGCTGCACAGCGAGTACGCCAACCAAAGTCTCGAGTACGGCCTCACCACCCCGGCCGAGCTCGCCGACATCGCCGACGCGTTCCGGTCGTGGGCGGCCGACGACGACGCACTGTTCGTCGTCGTGCACGGCGAGGTCCTCGCCCGGGTGTGACCCGGACGACGCTTACTTCGCGGCGAAGCGCGTCCCTGCGTCGAGACGGATCGTGCCCCCGTTGAGCATCGGGTTCTCGACGATCGCAAGCGCGAGCTTGGCGTACTCGTCGGCCCGACCCATCCGCCGCGGGAACGCTGCATCCTTGGTCAGCTGGGCCTCGAACTCGGGGTTGATCCCCTGCGCGAGTCCGGTCGCGAAGAGACTCGGTGCGATGGCGTTCACCCGGATCCCCAGGCTCCCCATGTCGCGCGCCATCACCAACGACATACCGGCGATGCCCGCCTTCGCCGCCGAGTAGGCGACCTGGCCGATCTGGCCCTCGAACGCCGCGATCGACGACGTGTTGATGATCACGCCGCGCTCGCCGTCCTCGTCGGGCTCGTTTCTCGACATGATCCAGGCTTCGAGGCGATCGAGGTTGAACGTCGCCACGAGGTTGAGCTCGATCACGCTACGGAAGTCCTCGAGCGGGTGGGGGCCGTCCTTGCCGATCGTGCGCTTGGCCACTCCCCCGCCCGGCGTGTTGACCGCGATGTGGACACCGCCGAGCGCGTCGGCCGCCGCGTTCAGGGCGGCTTCGGTCCCGGCGGCGTCGAGCACGTCGAGGGCGTGGAAGACGCCGCCGAGCTGCTCGGCCACCTCGGGGCCGGCCGTGCCCTCCCGGTCGAGGATCGCGACCTTGGCGCCCCGTGCGGCCAGCAGTTCCGCCGTGGCCCGGGCGAAGCCCGACGCCCCTCCGACGATGACCGCATTGCTCCCTGCGACCTGCATGCTGGCTCTCCTGGGTCTCCTGGGTCTCCTCGGTGGGACCGACCCGGAGACGCTAGGCGCACGGACCGATCCCCCACGACCCGGACCCCGGACCCAACGGTGCGAACCGACCCCTCGCCAGGGCCTAGTGTTCGGCCCATGTCGATTGCCATCACCGAAGACCACCGCGCCCTGGCCGACACGGCCGCCGACCTGCTCCGCAAGCGGGACACCCGCGGCGCCGCCCGAACCCTCCTCGAGGCGCCCGAGGAGCCCATGCCCGCCGTCTGGGAGGACATCGTGGAGCTGGGCTGGCTCGGCCTCCACGTCCCCGAGGCGCTCGGCGGCTCGGGCTTCGGCCTCGAGGAGCTCGTGGTCGTGGTCGAGGAGACCGGCCGTGGCCTGGTCCCCGGGCCGTTCGTCCCCACGGTCATCGCCAGCGCCGCGCTCGTGGCCACTGCCGACGAGGCCACCCAGGCCCGGTTCGTGCCCGGCCTCGTCGACGGCTCGCGCCCGGCGGCCGTGGGCTTCGGTGGCGATCTCGAGGTGCGCGACGGCACCGTGTCGGGCGCGGCGGGCACGGTGCTCGGCGCCGGCCTCGCGACGCTGCTCGTCGCCCGCGTCGGCGACGACCTCGTGCTGGTCGACCTCGAGGGTGACGGCGTCACCGTCGAGACCCCGTCCCAGCTCGACCCCACTCGTCGTTCTGGTCGGGTCACCCTCACCGGGGCCCCGGCGACCGTGGTGACCGGCGGCGGCGACGCGTTCACCGACCTCGCCCGGCTCGTGTTGGCCGCCGAGGCCGTGGGCATCGCCCGCGAGGCCACCGAGCAGGCAGCGGAGTACGCCAAGGTCCGTATCCAGTTCGGGCGCCCGATCGCGATGTACCAGGCGATCAAGCACCACTGCGCGAACATGCTCGTCGACACCGAGCTGGCCACCGCCGCGGTGTGGGATGCCGCACGCGCTGCGTCCAGCGACGCCGACCAGCGTGCGTTCACGGCCGCGATCGCCGCGAGCCGGGCCGGGCGCGCGGCGGCGAAGTGCGCGAGCCTCAACATCCAGGTGCACGGCGGCATCGGGTTCACCTGGGAGCACGACGCCCACATCTACCTCCGGCGCGCCACCGTGATCGAGGGCCTGATCGACCCCGACGGCGCGGCCATCGACCTCACCGCGCTGACCCGGGCCGGGGTCGAGCGGGCCAAGACCATCGACCTGCCCCCCGAGGCCGAGGCGATGCGCGACGAGATCCGCGCCTTCGCCGAGAGCGTGAAGGACCTCGACCGGGACGACCAGAAGGCCCGCCTCATCGAGACCGGTTTCGTGATGCCGCACTGGCCGCGCCCCTGGGGGCGCGAGGCCGGCGCAGTCGAGCAGCTGGTGATCGAGCAGGAGTTCGCGGCCGCCGGGGTGAAGCGCCCGGGCTACGGCATCACCGGCTGGGTGATCCTCACCCTGATCCAGTACGCCACCGAGGACCAGGTGAAGCGCTGGGTGCCCGCCGCGCTTGCGCAGGACGTCATCTGGTGCCAGCTGTTCTCGGAGCCCGACGCCGGCTCGGACGCCGCGGGCATCAAGACCAAGGCGACCCGGGTCGACGGGGGCTGGCTCATCAACGGCCAGAAGGTGTGGACCTCGGGCGCGCACATCGCGGGCATGGGCTTCGCCACGGTGCGTACCGATCCCGACGTGCCCAAGCACGAGGGCATCACCACCATGGTGATCGACATGCACGCCGAGGGCGTGGAGGTGCGCCCGCTGCGCATGACCAGCGGGGCATCGGAGTTCAACGAGGTGTTCTTCAACGACGTGTTCGTCCCCGACGACGACGTCGTCGGCCCGATCAACGCCGGTTGGACCGTGGCCCGGGCGACGCTCGGCAACGAGAGCGTGAGCATCGGTGGCGGTGACGGCGGCATGGCACTGCCGGGATCGGCGATGATCCCGGTGCTCGACCAGCGCGGTGCGCACCTGCCCGGCGGCGAGGCCCGGGTCGGCCACTACATCGCCATGCACCAGGCCATGGGGCTGCTCAACCTCCGCAGCGCCAACCGGGCTGTGGCGGGCGGCGGGCCGGGCCCAGAAGGCAACGTCACCAAGCTGGTCATGTCCGAGCTCGGCCACGAGGCCGCTTCCGTCCTCTCCGCCCTCTCGGCGGAGCAGAACGCCTTCATGGACGGATCGGGCGCCATGAGCGGTGGACTGGTGCTGATGAACCGAGCGCTGTCGATCGCCGGCGGTACGTCCGAGATCAAGCGCAACCAGATCGGGGAGCGGATCCTCGGCCTCCCCCGCGACCCGCTGATCAAGTAGCCGGAGGGGCCGAACCGTCGTGATCTCGCGGGTGCCGTAGTCGCGCGAAGCGACGACGCCGGCCCGGCTCGGTGGTGAGCCGGTTGTCCACCACGTCCTGCTCCATCGTGTAGCTCGACAGCACCGCCTGGATCACTGCAGTCGCCGGGAGCGCGAGCAGTGCACCCACCCCACCGAGCAGGAGTCCCCCGGCGAACACGGTGCCGATCGCCAGCGCGGGATGGACCGACATGGTCTGCCTGGTAACGCGCGGGCCGAGCACGTAGTTCTCGAACTGCTGGTACGCGACGAGGAACCCGACCACGATCAACGCAGTGGCCGGGCGCTCCTTGAACGCGACGAGCGCGGGCAGCACCATGGCGATGTAGGTGCCGATGGTGGGGATGAACTGCGAGATGATCCCCACCCACGCTCCGAGCGCCACTGCGAAGGGCACGTCGATCACGACGAGGAAGGCCGTGGTCACAACCGCCGAGACCACGGCCTGGATCCCCCGCGAGTAGAGGTACCCGCCCGTCTTCTCGATTGCGAGCTCCCAGGTGTGCAGCACCACCTCCTGATGTCGGCGGGGCAGCCGTGCGCAGATCGTGCGGCGCATACGTGGTCCGTCGGCGGTCATGTAGAAGGCGAAGACCAGCACCGTCGCGATCTGGAGCAGCGCGACACCGAGGCCTCGCCCCACGTCGAGTGCGGTCCGGGTGATGTCACCCTGGTCTACGGTGACCGCGTCGCCACTTCGGAGGTCGCGTACGAGAGAGTCGGCGTTCCAGTCGATCCCGAGATCGTCGTTCACAAAGCGCTCGAGATCCCGCGCGTACTTGGGCGCGTTGTCGATCAGGTCCTTCGCCTCGCTCACTACTACCGCCGCGACAGCGACGATCAGCGCGGCTGCGACCACGAGCACCATCAGCATGACGACCCCGGTCGCCGACCCGCGCCGCCACCCGCGGCGAGCCAGCCGGTCGACCAGGGGCTCCATCGCAAGGGACAGGAAGAGCGCGACGAGCAGCATCATCACGAGGACGCGCAACTCGACGAGTACCCAGTGACCGACGTACAGCACCACCACCAGGCCGCCCAGGCCGGCCAGCGCTCGCCCGAACCACGGCGGCAGGCTGCTCCCGGGCGGGGAGGTGGCGGGACCCGGAGCGCGCTCCGTCCCGGCGGACTCGGCTGGTTCGATCACTCCCGTTCAGTGAACCAGACTCGGTCCGCCAGATCGTGCATCTCCGGACGTTCCGTATCACCAGCTCGGCGTGGCGCCGCGCGAATCGCTCGAACCGCTCACCTGTCGCGGCCGCGACTGTGTCCCCCCTTCGGGCCGCCGTACCTTGAAGAGGATGACGTTGCTTCCTGCATGCACGCGTCCACCTCGGTGGGCTCCCCGCCAGGCCCGGTCGGCCGCGCGCGGCGCCGGGCGCCCGGCGGTGTGGTGCTGCGTGGCCCTGCTCGTCACCGGCGTGGGACTCGCGGCGATGCTCACCACCTCACCGCTGATTGCCGGGGCGTCCGGGGGAGACGTCTGCGTGGCTGTGCGCGGGCGCAACGTCCAGGGCGACCCGACGCAATGCGATTCCGACGGCACGTCGGTTGCGGTCGCCGTGCACCTCAGCCAGGCGCAGGCCTACGACGGATCCCGAGCCGTGTCGGTGGACGGCAGCCTGGCTCTCGCCATCGCCGATTCCACGGCAATCGCCGCCCACGGGAGTGCCGCCTCCGCCGTCGTCGGGTCCCAGGCAACTGCCGTCAACGACGGAGGCGCCGGGGCCGACCACGGCTCACGCGCGCGTGCTGTGAACGGTAGTAGTGCATCTGCCTCCGACAACGGGAGCGCCACGGCCATCGACGGCTCGATCGCCACGGCCACCGACTGTCACGCTCGTGCGGTCCACACCACTGCCACTTGCTGAGGGACCGAGACCCCGATCAGATCCCCGAGAACCCCTCGAACGCCGACATGACCGCGGGTCCGATCACGACGATCAGCAGCGCCGGGAGGATGCACAGGACCGTCGGGAACATGAGCTTGATCGGCAGCGCCATCGCCTTCTCCTCGGCGCGCTGGCGGCGGCGCAGGCGCATGTCCTCGGCCTGGACGGACAACGTCGTCGCGATGGGCAGTCCCAGTTCGCCCGCCTGAGCCAGCGCCCGCACGAACATCGTCAACTCGAGGATGTCGACCCGGGCCGCCATCGCCTCGAGGGCCTCGCGCCGGGAGCTGCCGAGCCGGATGTCCTGGTTCACCCGGTTGATCTCCTCGCCGATCTCCCCCTTGACGCTGCGGCCGAGCCGCTCCAGGGCGGCATTGAGGCCCAACCCCGCCTTCACCGTGACCGCGAGCTGGTCGATGACGTCGGCGAGGTCGGTCTGGATCCGCTCGCTGCGCGCGTCACCGCGAGTGTTCAGCAGGGCATCCGGCCCGAGGAATCCGACCATCGCGCCACCCAGCATGAGGGTCACGTTCATCGGCGTAGGGTCGGCCTGGACCCGGATCCACCCGAACAGCAGCAGCCCGGTTGCGGCGAGCAGCTTCGCGCCGAGCACCCGCGGCACGCTCCAGGTGTCCCCCATTGCCGCCTTGGAGATCCGGGCCTGCATCTTGTCGGCGTACACCTCGGAGACCATGCGGGTGAGCGGCTCTCCGATCCGGGCCAGCACGTCGCGGCGCGGCCCGTCCCGCCCGGCCAGCACCGCGTCGCCCGACGGCAGGATACGGGCGCGCACGGCACGACGGTTGGCCTGCTCCCGTGCGATCACGTACCAGCCCAAAGTCACCGCACCCAGCACCATCAATACGCCGACGCCCACCGGATCACATCACCTTCGCCACGAGGCGACGCATCCACACGTAGCCCACGACCATCAACACACCCGCCACGAACAACAGGACGAGGCCCGTACCCGTGCCCAACCGGGAGACGTACCCGGGGTTGGTCAGCGCGGTGACCGCCATCACCGTCGGGGGCAGGGCCAGCACGACGTAGGCCGACATGCGACCTTCGGCGGAGAGCGCCCGGACCTGCCCCTTGATCCGCGCGCGGTCGCGCACCGTGTCCGAGAGCCCGTCGAGGATCTCGGAGAGGTCGCCACCCACTTCCCGATTGATCTCGATCGCCGTCGCCACCCACTCGAAGTCCACGCTGCCCGCCCGTGCGGCGACGTCGCGCAGTGCTGCGCCCGGATCGCGATCGGCACGCATCTCCACGACGGCCTGGCCGACCCACGTACGGATGGGATCGCCCGCCTGCTCGGTGGCGACGTCGAGTGCCTGGGCCAGCCCGTACCCGGATCGCAACATGTTGGCGATCACCTTGAGCGCGTCGGGGAGCTGCTCTGCGAACAGCTGACGACGCCGGGAGGCCTTCTTGCGCATGAAGGCAACGGCAACCCCGACCGTCAGCGGTGGTGCCAGCACGAACCCGAGGGGACCGAACATGGCCAGACCGAGGAGCGACGCCAGCACCGCCATGAACGCAACGAGTGCGACGAAGCTGCCCGGCGTGCGTGTGCTCCCCGAGGCATCGAGCAACGTGGCGATCCGACCAGGCTCACCTTCGTTGTCAATCCACGAGTCGATCACGTCGGTGAACGAGCGCGTGGGTTCCTCCACCTTGGGTGCACCGAGGCGACGGCGCACCCGGGAGTGGCGGTCCCGGGTCCCGAAGACGATGAACGCGGCAACCGCCAGCCCCGCGAAGACCAGGACGCCGGCCAGCCAGAACGACACGCTCGACACGTCGGCGGACAGGGGAGCAACAGGCGAGGTCTCGTCGCCGGCTCTCTCGGCAGGCACCGGCAGCTTGGTGGACGCAGTCAGCACCCGCTCCCGGTTCCGGATGCGCAACGCCAACGTCTCGACGTCGGACCGGGCGGAGCGGAAGCGGACGACGTACCGGTTGACGAGCCGCTCGGCCACACGGCCGTACAGACTGCTCAGGGTGGAGGGGTCGGTGCCCGAGAGGACCACGCCCCGTCCGTCGGCCGTGAGCCGGTCTAACGCCTCGCGGTTGCTCTCGGTGCTCTCCAGTTCGATCGCGTCGAGTTGGACACCGGTCTGGAGAGCGGCGATGGCGTCCTGGAGCGGTGCGACGCTCGCCGTGTCACCCCCGTCGGAGAGCAGCACGATCGACCGCCGTGATGCGCCGGGAGAGAAGGTCTCGGCGGCCCGGCGCACACCGTCGTACAGGGCGGTCTCCCCTGTCGCCTGGAGCCCCCCGAGCGATCCGAGCACCACGCTGCGGTCTAGGGTCGGTGCGGTGAGCAGCCGGGCGGTGTCGCTGAAGGCGACGACCCCGACGGCCACATCGGCGGGCAGCTGGCCGACGAACTGCTGGGACGCGGCGATGGCCGCGGCGATCGGCGCACCGGTCATGCTGCCCGATACGTCGAGCAGCACGACCACCTCGAGTCCTTCGGTGGGGAGGGGCACCACCCGGGCCGGTCGCCACGGTTGGCGCCCTTCACGAACCGCGGCCGACGAGCGGCGACCGAGCTCGGCTCCGGTCGATACGGAGAGGGAGATCTCGGGCTCGCGCGATACGTCGACCGAGTCGATCGTGAGGTCGCCGCCCTCCCGTGCGGGTGCCGCCCCGGCAGGGACCGCCCCGGCGACGGACGCCAAGAGCGCCACCACCATCAGGGCGAGGGCCCTCCACCGTGCGCCACGCGCCCGACGGCGCTCCGGGCACCGCACCTCAGCGGCGGGCCCGGGCCCAGGTGACGGTGGGTGCCTCGTCCGCATGGTGCGGGACACCACCCTTCCCCGTGATCTTGCGCAGGAACTCGGCGCGGACCCCGGTGCTAGCCAGGACGCCGGTGCCGTCGCCCTC
>JBJSXO010000233.1:0-6138 GCA_046086425.1 Actinomycetota bacterium
CGCGGTCAACCGGCCGGGCTGGTCGGTACCGGCGGAGATCACCATGGACCACCCCTACGACGGGCTCGTCGCGACCTGGGTGGACCGCGCGCCGGACGTGTCGCTCGAGGCCGTGGTCGACTGGGTCCTGGGTTCCTGGGCGCCGGCGGTGCTCACGGCGCAGGCAACGCTGGCCCAGGCGCTGGTGTTCACGCCGCGGGACTTCCCCGGCGTCCCCGGGACCGGGGTGGGCGTCGGCGAGAAGGTGCTCGTGGCCTGGCTGGCCCATGACGACCCCCGCGCGCACTGGGACGCGATCGAGCGCGCGCTGCACGCGCCGCTTGCCGAGGCGACCGTCGCGACCCTCGGCCTCCTCGCCCCGTTCGTCCCCGTCGTCCCCGGCACCGACACCTACCTCGACGAGCTCTGGTAGCGCAGTGCCCGACGAGGAGCGCGTCCGGGTCGGCATCTACGTCCCCCAGCTCCAGTACACCTACGAGGACCTCGTCACCCGGGCTCGGCTCTGCGACGAGCTGGGCTTCGACTCGCTCTGGCTCTTCGACCACCTCTACGGCGCGATGATGCCGGACCTCCCGGCGTTCGAGGCCTGGACCCTCGCGACCGCGTTGCTCACCGAAACCGAGCGGCTGCGGGTCGGTCACATGGTGCTGTGCGCGACCTTCCGTCATCCGGCACTGCTCGCCAAGATGGCGACCACGCTCGACGTGATCTCCGGCGGGCGCCTCAACTTCGGGATCGGGAGCGGCTCGGTCGAGCAGGAGCATCACGAGGCGGGCATCCCGTGGCGGAGCTTCGCCGAGCGATCCGAGATCCTCGAGGACACGCTCGAGATCGTCACCCGCATGTTCGCCGGTCCGCGCACCACCTACGACGGTCGCCACTTCCAGGTCCGCGACCTCCCCAACGTCCCGGGCCCCGTGCAGCAGCCGCGCCCACCGGTCTACGTCGGTGGCGTCGGCGAGCAGCGCACCCTTCCACTGGTCGCGCGCTTCGCCGACGTCTGGAACGTCCCCACGTACGCCCTCGACGCCCTGCCGGCCAAGTCCGCCGCGCTCGACGCGCAGTGCGCGCGGATCGGCCGCGAATCCCGGGAGATCCGGCGGTCGCTGGAGGCCGTCCTGGTGATCGCGCCCGACGACGCTGCGCTGGCCGACGCGCTCGCAACCGGCGAGCGCCGCTTCGGGGGTCCGGGCTTCGGCCTGCACGACGGCGGCTACGTCGGCACCCCGAGCCGCATCGTCGACCGGATCGGCGAGCACCGGGAGCTGGGCTTCACCGAGTTCGTGTTCTTCCTCCATGATCGGGCCGCCCCGGCGACCCTCGAGCTGATCGCGTCGGAGGTGCTGCCGCAGCTCGACTGACCCACACCGGGTTCGGTCAACGGCCCGGAGCCGGCTCCGGCGCCCGCTCGGCGACATACACCCCAATGGCCTCGGCCACGAGGGTGTCCTCGTGCCGGAGCTTACCGGCGCAGAAGCGCTTCCGACCCTCGACGTGCGCGCACCGTGCGGTCACGCGCAGGGGCACCCCCAGCGGCGTCCCGGCCCGGAACCGCACGTCGAGGGCCACGGTCATGCCGGTCAGCCCGGCCGCGAGGTTGGCCCGGCCGAGGGCCTCGTCGAACAGGGTTGCCACCACCCCACCATGGGCCCGGCCCGGGCCCCCGCCGAACGACGCGTCCAGCGTGCAGCGCCCCTCGATCTCGACCGGGCGCCACGGCATGCCGGCGGCGGGTGGGGGCGGGAAGGGCGCGAAGCGCAGCGCCGGCGCCCGGGGGTTGAGCGGGCCGCTGCCGGCCTGGGTGAGGTTGTTCACCCGCCCGTCGGGTTCGCGAACCAGGACCACCAACGGCTCACGGCGCCGCTCGCGCAGCGCAGCAGCCAGGTCGCGCAGGGTCTCCGCAACTTCGCGGCGGCGGTCGTCGTCGACGTCGGTCGCGACGACCGCGTCCAGCAGGTCCCGGGCCGCCGTCGCCAGGTCGATCGCAGCAGCGGAGACGCTCGAGGCCGGCGGCACACGCGCGCCCAGGATCTCGCCGAGGCGGGCCGCCGAGCCGATGGTCGAGAGGTCGACGGGCTCGTCGCTCACCGGACTTCACCCATCGGCACAGAGAAGCGCGCGGCGTACGCGGCCAGGCGCCTCTCCTCGACGTCGTCGAGCGCAATCCCGGTGCGGGCGTACTCGTGCGCGCCGAGGCGGTCCTGCGGGTGGGTGGTCGCGTACGCGGCCATGGCGGCCCGGGTCGGCGCCGGCAGGTCCCAGCCGAAGTGGGCGTACAGGCCGTCCACCACCGCGAGGGGATCGGCGAGGAAGTCCGCGAACGTGGTGTGGGTCACCCGGGGCGGGTCGAGCACGCCCGTGTCACACAGCTCGACCAGTCCGGACAGAGACCGCGCGTACAGCGCAGCGTGGAAGCGCGCGATCGCGACCGGATCCACGACGTCGCTGTGGACCGCACGCATGGACGCGATCAGGCTCGTGACCGAAGCGAGCACCGTGACGGGATCCCGATGGGTGAACGAGAGCCGAACGTCGGGATACACGGCGAGGAGCACCGGCAGGTTCTGCAGGTGCACCGGCGACTTGAGGACCCAGCGGTACCGCGGCGATCGGCGCTGCAGTACCTGCAGAACCCGTCGGTGGACCTCGTAGGCGGGCCGCATGTCACACGTCTGCAGCCACGCGGCGTAGGTCGGGACGTCGTAGCGGGCGACGAACTCTTCGGACCGGAACGCGAGCGACATCGCCGAGATGCACTCCTTGGGCATCCGGCCGGAGTACTCGTGGATTGCGACGATCCGCGACACCACGGTCTGAGGGGTGCGCAGCTCGCGGTCGGCGAGCGCGATGCGCACGTCGCGGTCACGCGTCGCCGGGTCGGGTGGCGGTGCGGGACGAAGCAGCTCCCAGCCCTCGGGCACACGGTGGCGCGGATCCTGGGCGAGGAGCGCGTGGAGCGCGGTGGTGCCCGTGCGCGGTGCCCCGGCCACCACCCACGGCGCGTCGATCACCTCGTCGGCGACTCCCGGATCACGGGTGCAGTAGGCGTCGAGCGCGAGCCGCTGCTCCACGAGCCGCCCGAGGAACCGATGGGTGATCCACCGCCCGAGCACGGTGAGGCGGCCCTCGTCCTCGAGTGCCGGGAGGAGCACCCCGAGCGCCGCGACCGCCTCCGGCCCGAGCCGGTCGGTCACCTCCCCCGGCGTCAGGCCGAGCCGAGATCCGGCCTCACCCGTGAGCTGCGCCAGGGTGAACGGGTCGGCGGCGACGTCGGCCATCGGCGCCACGTCACCCCGGTTCACGGCCGCCACCCAGTCCGGGCGCCCGGTCGGGGGAACGTCGCTCACGTCCGGAACCTCCAGCCGAGGTGGGCGCGCCGCGCGGCCTGGTCCGCCCGGCGCGCCTCGGGATCGACGAGGACGGTGTCCGCCGGCATCGCCGCGCGCAACGCAGACCGGGGAAGCACACGCGTGCTCGGAGTCGGGTCACCCTCCGACCAGAACCAGCGGAAGGTCAGCAAGCCGGCCCGGCGCCCCCCGCTGTCGAGCCAGTTGGCGACGCCCGGGTCCGTGGCCGCCACCACGAGCCGGACCCGGCCGTCCGGGTCGACGGCGATCTGCTCGTGGTTCAGCGTTGCGCGGCGGTCGATCGGGTCGATCAGGTCGAAGGTCGTGGTGTCGTAGCACTGAAACCCCCAGTACCGCGCGACGGGGACGTCGGTCTCGACCAGCAGCACCTCGTCGTCGCCGAGGTCCCAGTAGCACTCCCCGTAGCGCGCCACCGCGAGGCCCTTGGCGAACTTCAGCGGCGGGGCGAAGGTGTTGTCGCGCCCGGCGGCGCGATGGTCCCGCAGGTAGCCGTGCCAGTACGCCACGGAGTGCCCGAGGCCCGCTGCCGTGTCCTCCAACCGCGCGGCCAGCGTCGCGGCGTCGAGGCGCCCGCCCGGATCGTCGGCGTCCACGTCGAGGCACTCGATCGTCATCATCGCGGGCTCGTCGGCCCGCCAGTCGAAGTAGTACTCGCGGAACGACACCATCGTGGCGTCGTCGGGCAGTGGGATCCACCCGCCGGTCCCCGGGTCGTCCCCGCCGACCCGCAGCTCGAACTCGTCGCCCCGTCCGATCCCGAGGTCGGAGGCCGCCACCTGGAAGAGGGTGCCCCATTTCGGCTGGTGCATGAACCCCGCCCGCACGGCGAGCAAGAACTCCTCACAGGCGTGCATCCGGCCCCGGATGCGGTAGGTGCGCGCGGCATCGACGCGCGCGTGCAGGTAGACGTTGTCGGCGTTCGGCCCGCCCCACGGGGTGATCAGGTCGTTCTGCCGCTGGAACCGCGGCCGGCGGGGATCGGCGTGGAACACCGACCACCCCGTCCAGCACAGGACCTGCCCGGCGATGTGCTCGATCGCCGCGACCGCGTCGGCCGGATCGGCCGCAGTGACGCCGGGGAGAGCCTCCTCCCCGACCGCCTCGAGCCGGCGGCAGAACTGCCGCCAGGCGTCGAGCGCTGCCGCGTCGCGGCGTTCGTCCGGGTTCGTCACTGCGAGCAGGTTAGGACAGAAGCGACGCGCGCCGGCTCGCGTCCTATTCTCGTCGCGATGCCCGAGGGCGACACCATCCACCGCACGGCCACGCGACTGCGACCCGCGCTGGTCGGCCGCCCGCTGGTCCGGTTCGCCGCAGCGCGATGGAGCGGGCCGGTCCCGGACCCCGGCGAGACCGTCGTGCGCGTCCGCAGCGCGGGCAAGCACCTCTTCGTCGACTTCTCCGGAGGCCTGAGCTTGCGGACCCACCTGCGCATGTCCGGGCGCTGGGACCTCTACCCCACCGGCGCGCGCTGGCGCCGCGCGGCCTCGAGCGCCCGGGCCGTGATCGAGGTGCCCGGATGGGTCGCGGTCTGCTTCTCCGCGCCCGACGTCACGCTCTCGGCCCGCCCGAACGACGCCACCGCGCACCTCGGACCCGACCTCTGCCTCGCGGGCCCGGACTTCGCGCGGATCGTCGAGCGTGCCGCGGCCCTTGGTTCGTCGGGCGCGACGGGGGTGACGATCGGAGAGCTGGTGATGGACCAACGGGTAGCCGCCGGGATCGGCAACGTCTACAAGTCCGAGACGCTGTTCCTCGAGCGCCTCGACCCCACGACCCCCGTCGGCTCGCTTCCCCCCGATCGGCTCGCAGCGGTCTACCGCCGGGCCCACCGCCTGCTGCGCGCCAACCTCGGCGCGGGCCCGCGTCGTACCGTGCCGGGTGGGCTCGCGGTGAACGGCCGAGCCGTGCGGGCGTGTCGCGTCTGCAGCACGCTCATCGAGCGGATCGTCCAGGGCACCACCCTTCCGCGCAGCACGTACTGGTGCCCGACCTGCCAAGCGTCCGCTCCCGCGCCATCGCCGACCGAATAGGACATATCGTCTCCCGGTGCGCCACGACCGCCATCCACCGCTTGCCGAACCGGGCGGGGTGACGGTCGCGCAGGGCCTGGCCGACCGGGCAGCAGACCAGCCCGACGCGCTCGCCGTCGGCGACGGCGAGCGGTCGCTCACCTTCGCCGAGCTCGACCTCCTCGCTGCGACCACGGCGCGTGTCCTGCTCGAGCACCTTGGCGACCACCCCCAGACCGGGTTCCGGGCGGTCCCGGTGCTCGTGGAGCGCTCGCTCGCCTCGGTGGTCGCACTGCACGGGCTATGGCGGGCCGGGGTCCCGGTGGCCCCACTCGACGCACACCTGCCCCCCGCAGTGCTCGCCGAGACCATCGGCCGCCTCGGCCCGCCCCCGGTGGTCGTGGTCACGAGCGCCGACGGCGCTTCCGCAGTGCCACCGGGTCTCACGCCAGTGCTCGTCCCGTCACACCCAGGCGACGGCATCCCACCGCAGGCCGTGACGCCGGACGACCCCGCGGTGGTGGTGTTCACCTCGGGGTCCACGGGTCGCTCGAAGGGGGTGGTGCTCCCGTGGGCGATGCTCGACGACATCCGTGACGGGCCGGTGCTCGCAGGGATCGACGCCGACGCGCGGTGTGCGGTGCTGTCACCGCTGCACTGGCGCGGCGGGATCAACCGTGTGCTGGCACCGAGCCGAGGGGCCTTCCTGCTCGTGGTGCCCGACCCGGTCTCCGATCCGGTCGCGGCCTTCGCGCTCGCCG
>JBJSXO010000234.1:0-3896 GCA_046086425.1 Actinomycetota bacterium
CCGACACCGGCGTAGCCCTCGATCGGCTCGCGGCGATCGCCGTGGGTGTCGGCCCCGGCCGGTTCACGGGGCTGCGCGTGGGCGTGACCACCGCGAAGGTCATGGCCCAGGCCCTGCGGATCCCGGTGGTGGGCATCGGCACGCTCGACCTCGTCGCCTACCCACTGCACCACGCCCGGCGCGAGGTCGTGGCGGTGGTGGACGCCCGCCGCCGCGAGGTGTTCTGGGCGCGCTACCGGCCGGTCCCCGGGGGCCTGGAGCGGGTGGGCGACGAGGCCGTCGACCCGCCGCAGGACGTGGCGGCGGAGCTGGTCGCGTCCGGGACCGACGTCCTCCTCGCCGGCGACGGGGTCGACCGGTACCGGGACGTGTTCGCCACGATCGACCACGCCGAGCTCGCAGGGCCTGAGTTCTCGGCCCCGAGCGCGCGGACGCTGCTCGAGCTGGCCACCGGTCGGATCGAGCGGGAGGAGTTCGTGATGCCCGCCGAGCTCGTGCCCGTCTACCTCCGTGAGAGCGACGCGGCCATCAACTGGGAGCGCGCCCAGCTGGGGCCGACCCGATGATCGTCGACCCCGTCACCGTGGTCGTCACCCCGATGCGCCGCCGCCACCTGCGCGCGGTGCTGCGCATCGAGGAGCAGGTGTACGCCCGGCCCTGGACGTCGGCCCTGTTCCTCTCCGAACTCGCGCTGCGCACCACGCGCGCGTATTTCGTCGCTCGGGTCGGCCGGCAGGTCGTCGGCTACGCCGGGGTGATGGTCAGCTTCGAGGACGCGCACGTCACCAACATCGCGGTCGACCCCGGGTGGCAGCGCCACGGTGTCGCCACGCGGCTGCTCGTGGCCCTGGTCCGCGAGTCGCTCGTGCGCGGCGCGCAGCACATGACCCTCGAGGTTCGGGTGAGCAACCGCAGCGCGCAGGACCTCTACCGACGCTTCGGGTTCGCCCCCGTGGGTGTGCGCAAGAACTACTACCCGGAGAACCGCGAGGACGCCCTCGTCATGTGGGTCCACGACGTCGACACGCCCGAGTACGCGCAGCTCCTCGCGGGTCTCGAGCAGCGAGTGCCGGGCGACACCGTGTTCGAGTCCGGGGCCCGGTGACGGCCTGATGCGCGTGCTCGGCATCGAGACCTCGTGCGACGAGACTGCGGCCGCAGTGGTGGAGGACGGTCACGTCATCCGGTCGTCGGTTGTGTCCAGCCAGATCGATCTGCACGCGCAGTTCGGCGGCGTGGTACCGGAGATCGCGAGCCGAGCGCACGTGGACCTCATCGGCCCGGTGATCGCCGACGCGCTGGGCCAGGCCGGGGTCACGCTGGCCGACCTCGACGCCGTGGCCGCGACCCACGGGCCCGGGCTTGCGGGTGCGCTGCTCGTCGGCGTCAGCGCCGCGAAGGCGCTCGCACTCGTGGGCGACCTCCCTTACGTCGGGGTGAACCACCTCGAGGCCCACCTGTACGCGGCCTGGCTGGCGCAGCCCGAGCTCGCGACGCCCTGCGCCGTACTGCTGGTCTCCGGCGGTCACACCATGCTCGTCGCGGTCGAGGCTCCCGGGCGCTACCGGGTGCTGGGCCAGACCGTGGACGACGCAGCGGGGGAGGCGTTCGACAAGGTGGCGCGCTTCCTCGGGCTCGGCTACCCGGGCGGCCCCGTGATCGACCGGTTGGCCCGGGAGGGTGACCGGGACGCGATCGCCTTCCCCCGGGCCATGCCGGGCGCGCTCGACTGCTCGTTCTCCGGCCTGAAGACGGCGGTGGTCCAGCACGTACGGGCCCACCCCGACGTCGTGGTGGCCGACGTCGCAGCCAGCTTCCAGGAGGCGGTCGTCGACCAGCTCGTGGAGAAGCTCGCCCACGCAGCCGAGACGACCGCCGCCGCCACCGTGGTGCTCGGCGGTGGGGTTGGCGCGAACTCGCGCCTGCGGGAGCGGACCGCCGAACTGGCCCGGGCCACCGGCCGGGGCGTGTTCCTGCCGCCTCCGGCGCTGTGCACGGACAACGCGGCGATGATCGCCGCGGCTGCGGCGTTCCGGCTCGCGGCCGACGGCCCCACCCCCCTCGACGCCGGTGTCGACCCGGGTCTCGGGCTCGTCTGACCCCGGGACCCGGACCGGGCCGTCCCGGGCCGGTCCGGGTTGCTGCGCGGGAAGCCTCCGGGTATCTTGGGCTTAGCACTCCCCACGGGTGAGTGCTAACGCCGTCCCCGGGGACCGGCCGGGTCGGACCCGCCGGGCCCACTCGAAGAAGTGCCAGGAGGCATCGATGAAGTTGCAGCCGCTGGAGGATCGCATCGTCGTGCGGACGAGCGAGCCCGAGGAGACCACGGTCAGCGGTCTGGTGATCCCGGACACGGCCAAGGAGAAGCCCCAGCAGGGCACCGTACTCGCCGTGGGCCCGGGCCGCCGCTCGGAGCAGTCGGGCGAGCTGATCCCGGTCGACGTCGCCACCGGTGACACCGTCGTGTACTCGAAGTACGGCGGGACCGAGATCACCGTCGACGGCGAGGACCTGCTGATCCTCTCGAGCCGCGACGTGCTCGCCAAGATCACCAAGAAGTAGCGCCGGCCACGCGACCGGACGTGACCGTGGGAGGCCGGGGGGGCGCACAGCGCATCCCCCGGCCCTCGTCGTTCTCGACCGGGAACCCGGCTCCGTGGGCCGGGCTGCCCGCGGCGCTGCGGCGCATCACCCTCGACGACGTGCGCGCCGCCTGCGCGACCCTGCCCGCAGCGCGCCCGGGGTCGGGTGCAGGCCCGGGGACCCGGCCGGCTGCGGTGCTCGTGGCGCTTTTCGAGGAGCACGGCGAGGCCCGGGTGATCCTCACCAAGCGGCCCGAGACCATGCCGTCGCACCAGGGCGAGATCGCGTTCCCCGGCGGCAAGCACGAACCGGGTGTCGACGCCGACCTCCGGGCCACCGCGCTGCGTGAGGCCCACGAGGAGATCGGCCTCGACCCGAGCCGGGTGGAGATCGTCGCCGAGCTCGACCACATGGTCACGGTCTCGGCGCGCTTTGCCCTCACGCCCTTCGTCGGCCTGCTGCGCGAGCGCCCCGCGCTCGTGCCCGACGCCCGGGAGGTGGACGCGGTGTTCGACGTCGCGCTCTCCGAGCTCCTCCACGAGGACGTGTTCCGGGAGGAGCGTTGGGAGGTCCCCCCGGAGATGCTCGTGGGGGTGGGCCCCGATCGGGCCATCCACTTCTTCGAGCTCGCGGGCGAGACGGTCTGGGGCGCCACGGCGCGGGTCCTGGTCGGATTCCTCGCGCACCTCGGCCGGTTCGTCGCCGAACGCGGGTTGCCCGGCGCATCCGGGGTATCCTGAGCCTTTCGCCAACAGGGAGTCGGCCGCCGTGGAAGTGGAGATCGGGATCGGCAAGTCGGGGCGGCGGGCCTACGGGTTCGATGACATCGCGATCGTCCCCAGCCGGCGGACCCGGGACCCCGAGGACGTCGACATCTCCTGGGACATCGACGCCTTCCACTTCGAGTTGCCCCTCGTCGCCTCGGCCATGGACGGGGTGGTGTCGCCGAAGACCGCGATCGAGATTGGCCGGGTCGGCGGCCTGGGCTGCCTGAACCTCGAAGGCCTCTGGACCCGGTACGAGGACCCGGAGCCGCTGCTCGAGGAGATCTCCACCCTCGACACCGAGAAGGCGACTCGGCGCATGCAGGAGATCTACAACGAGCCGATGAAGGACGAGCTCGTGGTCCAGCGGATCGCGGAGATCCGCGCCGGTGGGGTCACCACGTGCGCGTCGCTCACCCCCCAGCGGGTCGAGCGGTACGCGCCGGCGCTGCTCGACGCCGAACTCGATCTCCTGGTGGTGCAGGGCACGGTCGTGTCGGCCGAGCACGTGTCGAAGGATCCCGAGCGCCAGCCGCTCAACCTCAAGAA
>JBJSXO010000235.1:0-7991 GCA_046086425.1 Actinomycetota bacterium
CGAGCTCCTCGCCGCCGCGCACCGCGCCGCCGTGCCCGTGCTGCGTGCTGCGGGCGACTTCCCCGTCGGCCTCACCGTCTCCATGAGCGACTGGGCCGCCGAGGCCGGCGCCGAGGACCAGATCGACGTCTGGCGCGGTCCGCACGAGGACCTGTTCCTGAATGCCACCGGAGGCGACGACTTCATCGGCGTCCAGGCCTACTCGCGAACCCGGGTCGGCGCAGAAGGCGTGCTCGGACCCGAGCCCGGGGTCGAGGTGCTGCCCATGGGCTACGAGTACTGGCCGACCGCCGCCGAGGTGTCGATCCGACGGGCCGTGGAGGTGACCGGCCTTCCCGTCTACGTCACCGAGAACGGCATCGGCACCGACGACGACACCCAGCGGGTCGCCTACCTGCGCGACTCCCTCGCCGGGGTAGCCCGCACCGTCGCCGACGGGCTCGACGTGCGCGGGTTCTTCCACTGGTCCCTGCTCGACAACTTCGAGTGGGCGTTCGGTTACCGGATGAAGTTCGGGATCGTCGCGGTCGACCGGGCGACCCAGGTCCGCACGGTGAAGCCGAGCGGGGCGTGGCTCGCCGAGGTCATGCGGACCGGCCGCCTCCCCTGACGCCACCGACCGGGTGTCGCGCGCTCATCCGACGAGCGCGGCCGGGACCGCGCGCCCGGCCACCGTCACCGTCACCGTCTCGGGCGGCTCGACCTCGCGCCGCACCATGGCCAGCGCAACGACCCGACGCTCACCGGGAACCCGCGCCGCACTGGTGACGCTCCCCACGGTCTTGCCCCCGTGGACGACCGCGGCGCCGCGCTCGGGCACGCCGTCGCCCGGGACGTCGAGTCGGCGCAGGAACCGGTTCACGTGGCCGCGCGAGTCGATCCGGCACACCAGCTCCTGGCCGATGAAGCAGCCCTTGGTGAACGACACCGCCTCGCGCTCGAGGAAGGCCTCCTGGGGGATCGTCGTCTCGTCCACGTCCACGCCCTGCGCCGGGATGCCCGCCTCGATGCGCAGCGCCTCGAGCGCGGCCTCTGTCCCCACGGGGACGCCGGACTCGGCCAGCCAGGCACGGACCGCCGGGGCCGGGCCCAGCACGTCGATGCCCGACTGCGCCCCCCACACCGTAGGGATCCGGTGCAGGCCGGGCGCTGCCGGGACGTCGTCGCGCCCGACCAGCGACGCGAGCGCCGTGGACTCCGTGCGGTCCTCGATGGCGACGTCGACGCGGATCCGGAATCGGACCAGACCGGCGACGAGCCGGTCTGCGACGCCCGGCTCGGTATCGAGCCACCACTCGTCACCACCCGGGTCACCCTCGTCGAGTCGGGTGGCCCGGAACATCGCGTCGAGCTTGCCCTGAGGTGCCAGGAGCAGCGAGGGCACCGTCGCCCCCACGGCGACGCCCTCGAGGTCCTGGGAGACGATCGACTGCAGGAACGGCGTGGCGTCGGCGCCCGTCACCACGACGAGCCCCCACGGCCGGCGCTCGAACCCGGTGGCGGTCCCGCTCACGCCAGCGAATCCACGTCACGCGCGGCGGCGAGCGCGGTGAGAAGCGCCTTCGCCTTGTTCGCGCACTCCAGGTCCTCGTCAGCCGCCACCGAGTCGGCCACGATCCCGGCTCCGGCCTGGACGCTGGCCCGACCGTCGTGCCAGACCATCGTGCGGATGGTGATGGCCGTGTCGAGGTTGCCGGAGAAGTCGACGTAGCCCACCACCCCTGCGTACGGCCCACGCTTGGTGGGCTCGAGCTCGTCGATGATCTCCATCGCCCGGACCTTGGGCGCGCCGCTCACCGTCCCTGCGGGGAACGTGGCCCGCAGCACGTCGATCGCGTTCTTCCCGGCGGCGAGGTCGCCCGACACCTGGCTGGTGAGGTGCATCACGTGGGAGTAGCGCTCGAGCGACATCAACTCGTCGACCCGCTCGGTCCCGAACTCCACGACCCGGCCCACGTCGTTACGCGCGAGGTCGACGAGCATCACGTGCTCCGCGCGCTCCTTGGGGTTCTCGCTCAACTCGGCGGCGAGGCGCCGGTCGTGCTCCTCGGTCTGGCCCCGGAACCGGGTCCCCGCGATCGGCCGGCTGATCACCCGCCCGTCGAGCAGCTGCACCATGGGCTCGGGCGACGACCCGACCAGGGTGACCTCGGGTTGGCGCAGGAAGTACATGTAGGGAGACGGGTTGACCTGCCGGAGCACCCGGTAGACGTCGAACGGGTCTACTGGCTCGTCCACGTCGAAGCGCTGCGCGAGCACCACTTGGAAGATGTCACCGGCGAGGATGTGCTCACGGGCCACCTCCACCGCGTCGCGATAGCGGCCGCCGCCCATGGTCGAGCGGACCTCGGGCAGACGGAGGTCGGCCAGGACCGGCGGAGGAGACGGCACGTACGGCAGGGGCCGGGCCAGCTCGGCCACGCGGGTCTCGAGCCGGGCCACCGCCTCGTCGTAGCGCGCGCCCGGGTCACCGGAGTTCCCGACGAAGAACACGTTCTCGATCAGCGAGAGGCGCTGGCGGAAGTGGTCGAAGGCGGTGACGTGCCCGGTGACCGACAGCACGGCATCGGGGAGGCCCGCGGTGTCGGCCGGGACGTCGGGCAGGCGCTCGATCTCCCGCACCACGTCGTAGCCCAGGTAGCCGACGATGCCTCCGTGAAACGGGGGCAAGTCGTCGATGCGCGGGGCGCGGTACTGCGCGAGCAGAGCCTCGAGGGCAGCCAGCGCGCCTTGGCCCGCGGGAACGCCGTCGGGCACCACGCCGTCGAACTCCACCGCCCGGCCCCGCACGACGAGCCGCAGCGCCGGGTCGCGCCCGAGGAATGTGAAGCGGCCCCACCGCTGGCCGTGCTCGACCGACTCGAGCAGGAAGCCCGGGGCGTCGTCGGTCCCGGCCCCCACGAGCTTCACGAACGCCGAGACCGGCGTCTCCACGTCGGCGAGCACCTCCGTCCAGACCGGCACGACCGTGTAGCCGCGGGCCAGCTCGAGGAACTCGGCGCGCGTCGGTCGGAACACGCCGCTCATTGCCTCACCGTCCCGCCCCGACGCCCAACGCGTGCGATGCTCAGACCCGCCCGGGCGTAGCGCCCGTGCCGAAGCTCCGGAAGAAGCACGAGCGCTCACCGGTGTGACAGGCGCCGCGCCCGTCCTGGTCGACCACGAAGAGGAGCGCGTCCCCGTCGCAGTCGTAGTAGGCCTCGCGGAGCCACTGCCGGTCGCCGGACGTCTCGCCCTTGCGCCACAGCTCCTGGCGGCTCCGGCTCCAGTAGACCATCCGGCCCTCGGCGAAGGTCGCCCGGACCGCGTCGTCGTTCATCCACGCCAGCATGAGCACCTGCCTGCTGGAGCGGTCCTGGACGACTGCGGGAACCAGTCCGTCGCCGTTCCACGCGATTGCCGCGATCTCGGCGTCGGTGGCAGCGATCGGGGTGACCGGTGTCGTCATCGCCTGCGAGGCTACCCGGCACCCCGGCACGGCCCCGAGGCCATTGCGCGTGCAAGACTCCGCGCCGCCATGCCCGATCCCTCCGCCTCCCCCACATCTGCGTCTGTCGCTCCGGTCCCGCCCGCGGCGCCCCGGCGCGCCACGGTGCTGCGCCACCACGGCGACGAGCGGGTCGACGGCTGGTACTGGCTCCGCGATCGCGACGATCCGGCGGTCCACAGCTACCTCGAAGCCGAGAACGCGTACACCGAGGCTGCGCTCGCGCACCTGGGCCCGCTCCGCGAGCGATTGTTCGAGGAGATCCGGGGCCGCATACGCGAGACCGACGTCTCCGCACCCGTGCGCAAGGACGCGCTCGAGTACTTCACCCGGACACGCGCCGGACTGCAGTACCCCGTGCACTGCCGGCGCCCCGCGGGCACGCCCGGGCTTCCCGATCCCGATGCGGAGGCGGGCGCGCCTGCCGGTGAGGTCGTGCTGCTCGACGAGAACACCCTCGCCGGCGCATCCGGATACTTCTCGCTCGGCGCGCTGGCCCCCTCGCCCGACCAGCGCCTGCTTGCGTACTCGACCGACTACACCGGGGGCGAGACCTACACCCTGCGGTTCCGGGACGTCGAGACGGGCACCGACCTCACCGACGAGGTTCCCGACACCTATTACGGAGTTGCGTGGGCCAACGACGGCACGACCGTCTTCTACACGCGACCCGACGACGCAATGCGCCCGTGGCAGATCTGGCGCCACCGGCTCGGGACGCCGGTGACCGAGGACGTGCTGGTGTTCCAAGAGGAGGACGAGCGCTTCTACGTCTCCGTCGAGCGCACCCGCAGCGGGCGCTTCGTGGTCCTGACCTCGGCGTCGAAACTGACGACCGAGATCTGGTTCGTGGACGCCGACACCCCCGAAGCCGCGCTCACCGTGGTGGAGCCGCGACGCGACGGGGTCGAGTACCACGTCGAGCACCACACGGATCCGGCGACCGGTGACCGCTTCTTCGTCCTCACCAACGACGATGCCGAGAACTTCCGGCTCGCCGTCACTCCGGTGGAGCACCCGGGGCGCGCCCACTGGACCGAGGTCGTGCCCCACCGCGACGACGTGCGCCTCGACGACGTCGATGCGTTCGCCCGACACCTCGTCCTGTCGGAGCGCGCCGCGGCGCTCGAGCAGGTACGCGTGCTCGATCTCCGCACCGTCGAGGAGCACGTCGTGGAGATGCCCGAGGAGGTCTACTCCGCCGGGCTCGGGGCCAACCTGGTCTACGACACCACCGTGGTGCGGCTCGAGTACACGTCACTCGTGACGCCACCGTCGAGCTTCGACTACGACCTCGACGCGCGAACGATGTCGTTGGTCCGCGCGCAGCCCGTCGCCGACTACGACCCCACCCTGCTCGAGTCCCACCGGGAATGGGCCGTCGCGGCCGACGGCACCCGGGTGCCGATCTCGATCGTGCACCGACGGGGCCTCGTCCGGGACGGTCACGCCCCGCTGGTCCTCTACGGCTACGGCGCCTACGAGATCTCGTCCGACCCGACGTTCTCGGTGAGCCGGCTCAGCCTGCTCGACCGGGGGGTGGTGTTCGCCATCGCCCACGTGCGCGGGGGCGGCGAATGCGGGCGGCGCTGGTACGAGGGGGGCAAAGTCCTGAACAAGCGCAACTCGTTCACCGACTTCGTCGCCTGCGCCGAGCACCTCGTGACCGAGGGCTTCACCAGCCCGGACCGTCTCGCAGCCCGCGGCGGCAGCGCCGGCGGGCTCCTGATGGGCGCCGTGGCCAACCTGGCCCCGGCGACCTTCCGGGCCATCGTCGCGGAGGTCCCCTTCGTCGACTGCCTCACGACCATCCTCGACCCGTCGCTCCCGCTCACGGTCACCGAGTGGGAGGAATGGGGGAACCCGGTCGAGGACCCCGACGTCTACGCCTACATGCGGAGCTACTCGCCGTACGACAACGTCGCGGCGACCGACTACCCGGCCATGCTCGTGACGGCCGGGATCAACGACCCACGCGTCCAGTACTGGGAGCCGGCGAAGTGGGTGGCCCGGCTCCGGGCGACCAAGACCGACGACCGCCGGCTCGTGCTCAGGACCGAGATGGACTCGGGCCACTCCGGACCGTCGGGCCGCTACGACACCTGGCGCGACGAGGCGTTCGTGCTCGCCTTCGTCCTGGGCGAGATCGTCCCCGGGAGCGCGTGACGAGGCCATGAGCGCGACCGCGGCGATCCGGTTCGCGAGCCCGGACGGGACGACGGTCGGGCCGAGCGAGCCGACGCCGTGGCCACCGACAGGCGACCCGCCCAGGTCGGCCTCGGTGAGCGGGACGACGACGTCGCCGCAGACCGCATTGCGGCCGCGCTCGAGTTCGCCGCGCGTGCGGCCGGAACGGAGCCGGCCGCTCGTAGGTCAGGCGGTGGTCGAGGAGCCGACCAGGCCGTGCTTGACGAGGAAGGCGGCGCGCTTTTCGACCGTGGCCTTCCATGCAGCGAAGTCGTCGGCCCAGTGCGCCCGGTCGCCCTCCTCGTAGGCGTGCTCGAGCTCGTCGAATGCGCTGTCCTCGGCATCGAGGAGCTCTCGGTAGCGCCGGAAGAAGGCCTCGTCGATCACCTCGGCAACGCCCATGGGGTCCTCCGCGTCGTCGGGCACCGGCTGCCGCGCGGTGCAGGTGAGCCGCGACCGTACCGCGACGGCTCTTCAGGGTCAGGGTCGGAGTGCGGCGATGCCCTCGGCCACCGATAACCGACCTTCGTAGACGGCCCGACCCGCGATCACCCCGGCCAGGTGCCGGCCGTGGCGCTGGAGGCGGGCCAGGAGCACGAGGTCCTCGACCGACCCCACGCCGCCGCTGGCGATCACCGGAACGTCGGTGACCTCGAGCACGGCGCCGAGCTGGTCGAGGTCGGGCCCCGCCATCGTGCCGTCGCGGGCGATCTCGGTGACGATGAGCGCGGCCACACCGGAGGTGCCGAAGCGCGCTGCCAGCGCGAGCAGATCGGTACCGCTGCCCTCGACCCAGCCCCGGATCGCAACGTCACGACCACGCGCGTCGAGGCCAACCGCGACCCGGCCTGGGTGCCGCGCGCACAGGTCGTCGACCAGGTCGGGCTGCTCGACGGCTGCGGTCCCCACAATGACCCGCGCTGCACCGGCGGCCAGGAGCATCTCCGCCGCCGGTGCGCTGCGCACTCCCCCGCCACACTCGACCCGGCAGTCGACCGCCTCGACGATGCGCTCGATCACGGCGAGGTTCGCCGGCTCGCCCGAACGCGCCGCGTCGAGGTCGACTACGTGGATCCAGGACGCGCCGGCGGCTGCGAACGCGCGAGCCACGGCTACGGGATCGTCGTCGTAGACCGTCTCGGCCGCGAAGTCGCCCTGGTGGAGCCGTACGCAGCGTCCGGCCCGGAGGTCGATCGCCGGGTACAGCTCGACCACTACAAGAGGCCCTTCGTCGACGGGACCCCGGTGCCCTCGATCCGCACCGCGTCGCGCAGCGCGCGGGCCACACCCTTGAACGACGCCTCGATGACGTGATGCCCGTTGACCCCGGACAGCGAACGGATGTGCAAGGTGATCCCGGCGGCGAAGGCAAAGGCGCGCCAGAACTCCTCGCACAGCTGCGGGTCGAAGGTGCCGATCCACTCGGCCACCGGGTCGACCTCGTAGACGATGAAGGGGCGACCCGAGAGGTCGAGCGCAACCTGGACGAGCGCCTCGTCGAGGGGGACCGCCGCCGACGCGAAGCGCCGGACGCCGGCCTTGTCGCCCAGCGCCTCCTTGAGGACGGAGCCGAGGACGATGCCGACGTCCTCCACCGTGTGGTGGGTGTCGACGGCGAGGTCCCCGGTGGCCTCGACCCGGAGATCGAAGCCACCGTGCTTGCCGAGCTGCTCGAGCATGTGGTCGAAGAAGGGGATACCCGTGGACGCGTGTGCGTCACCCTGGCCGTCGACCGTGAGGGTGATGTCAACCGTGGTCTCCTTCGTCTCACGGTGCGTGTGCGCGGATCGGGTGCTCATCGGCCCTCCAGGGTCTCACGGACCGCCGCGACGCAGCGGTCGTTCTCCTCGGGGGTCCCGACGGTGATGCGCAGGCAGTCCTCGAGGCGGGGCCAGCGCGAGAAGTCGCGCACGAGCACTCCGCGCTCGACCAGGCCTTCCCAGAGGGCCCGCCCGTCGCCGTCGGGTCGCACGAGGAGGAAGTTGGCACCCGACGGGTACACCGTGAGGCCGGGGAGCCGGGCCAGCGCCTCGGCGAGGCGGTGGCGCTCCGAGACGAGCCTCCCGACGCGTGCGTCCATCTCTGCCCCGAAGGCCAGGGCCGCCACCCCGGCAGTCTGGGTGGCGGCCGAGAGGTGGTACGGCAGCACGACCTTCTCGAGCTCGCGCACCACCGTGCGCGGTGCTACGCAGAACCCCAGGCGGAGGGCGGCGAGCGACCACACCTTCGAGTAGGTGCGCGAGACGACGACGGGCAGGTCGTCGTCCACGAGGGTGAGCGCGCTGGAGTCGGCGAACTCGCCGTAGGCCTCGTCGAC
>JBJSXO010000236.1:0-4178 GCA_046086425.1 Actinomycetota bacterium
CACCTACCTCGGCAACGCGTACCAGTCGACCAACTCCGTCTCGAATGTCTTGTTCGAGCTCATCGCCGCAGGTGCGCTCTCGGCCGTGCTGGTCCCCACGTTCGTCGATCTCCTGGATAGCAACGACCGGGCGCGCGCCGAGCACCTCGCCGGCCGCCTGTTGGGGCTTGCTCTGGTCGTGCTCGGGCTCGTGTCGATCGTCGGGATCGTCTTCGCTCCGCAGCTTGCCGAGTTGCTCACCCGGGGGGTCACCGAGCCGCAGAAGGCCGCCGAGCAGCAGGAGCTGTCCACGTTGCTGCTGCGCTGGTTCATCCCTCAGGTGATGCTCTACGCGATCGGAGCGATCGCGGTCGCGGTGCTCTACGCCAAGCGGCACCTGACGGTCACTGCGATCGCCCCGGTCGGGTACACGGTCGTCACGGTCGTGACGATGCTCGTGTTTCGTTCCGTGACCGGCCCCGATCCGACGGTCGACCTCACCCGGAACGAGGCCCTGATCCTCGCGGTCGGTGGGACTCTCGGCGTGGCGGCCTTCGTCGGTATCCCCACCGTCGCGGTGTGGCGATCGGGATTCCGCCTGCTGCCGCGCTGGGGACGCCACGACGACGACGTGCGCAGGGTGGTCCGGCTCTCCGGCTGGGCGGTGTTCCAGCACACGATGGTCGGACTGCTGCTCGGGGCGGCAATCGTCGTCGGCAACGGCGTGAAGGGGGGAACCGTCGCCTACCAGGTCGCATTCGTGTTCTTCCTCGCGCCGTACGCGATCCTGGCCCAGCCGGTGCACACCGCGATCCTCGCCGACCTTGCGCGGGAGTCGGGGCAGCCGTCGGCGTTCGCGCGGTCGCTGCGATGGGCTCTCGACAACATCTGTGTACTGATCGTTCCCGTCTCGGCACTGCTGATGGCGCTCGCCTATCCGCTCATGCGCGTCGTGGCCTTCGGCGGGGCAGCCCGGGGTGACGGCGCGCAACTGCTCGCAGCCGGTCTGGCGTCGCTTGCGGTCGGGCTCGTGGCCTACAGCGCATTCCTGCTGTTCGCGCGCGCGTATTACGCCCTCGGTGACAGCCGGGTGCCGGCCCTCGTCGCGCTGGCCTCCGGGATCGTCGGTGTCGTGGTGATGGTGCTCGGTGGCCGCGCGTTTGCCGGGACGGCAACCGTCGGGATGCTGGGCCTCGGCCATTCGGTCGCGTTCGTGGTCGGCGCGCTGGTGCTCGGCGTCGGGTTGCGCCGCCGCACCGGCCGGCCGTTGTGGCCACCGACCTTGGTTCCCGCCGTTGCCATCGCAGTACCTATCGGGGTCGTGTGCTGGCTCGTCGGTGCTGCGGTCGAACCGCAGTCGCGCCTGCTCACGGCCCTGCTCGTGGTCGGGCTCGGGCTCGGCGGGCTGGGTGCCTACGTGCTCGGACTGCGGGTCGTGCGGCGCCGGCCCCCGGCCCTGCGGTGGCGGGACGGGGTACCCGATCTCGAGCCGGCCGACGCGGCGCAAGAGCCGTGACGGGCAGACGGGCCGGACGACTTGCCGCAGCCCTGGTCGTGGGCGCGGTCGTGCTCGCCGCCCCGGCGGGGGCCGGGGCCGTTTCCCGGACCCCGGCGCAGCGGGTCCTGGTCTTCACGTTGCCCTACGTGTCGTGGACCGACGTCGACCGCGCAACCATGCCCCACCTCGACCGCTTCCTGCGCCACGCTGGGGTGGCCGCCCTCTCGACCCGGGTCGACGCGCGCACGACGTCCCTCGGGGACGGGTACGCCACCATCGGTGCCGGGACCCGCACCGTGGCGACCGACGCGGCCCCGGCCGGCGGCCTCATGGCCGGCGAGCGCTTCGGTGCCGCCTCCGCCGGCGACGCCTACACCCAGCGGACGGGCCGCCGGGTCACCGGGACGATCGTACAGACCTCGATCGTGGGCGTCCTCGGCGCGAACGCAGCGTTGCACTACGACAGCGAGGTGGGAGTGCTCGCCGGGGCCCTCGCCGGCGCGGGGATCGACCGGGCCGTGGTCGCCAACGGTGACGGGGAGGATCCCGACGCGGCCCGCTCCGACCTCGACGCCACGCCGGGCCCCGCGCGTCAGCGCGCGGCGGTGCTCGGGCTCATGGACCCTCGGGGCCAGGTCGCGGGGGGCCGGGTCGACGTCGGCCTGCTCACTCGGGATCCGCGCGCGCCGTTCGGGGTCCGCCTCGATCGTGCCCGTGTCCTCGAGGCGTTCCGGACGGCCTGGACGGGCCGCACGGTCACGCTGGTGGAGGCATCGGACCTGGTGCGAGTGGCGCGCTACGCACCGTACGGCACGCCCGCCGCCCACGACCGTCAGCTCGCGCGGGCGCTGCGGGCGAGCGACGCGCTCTTCGGCGCGCTGCTCGACGCCGCGGATCTTCGTCGCGACGCCGTAATGGTCGTGGGCCCGGCCCACGTCCCCGGGAGGGTGACGCTCACGCCCTTGGCGGTGCGCGGCCCGGGCGTCGAGTCGGGGCTGCTGCGCTCGGCCACCACGCGACGCGCGGGCTTCGTGCAGATCCAAGACGTCGCCCCGACGATCCTCGCCGCTCTCGGTGTGGAGGCACCGGCGTCGATGGAGGGCCGCCCCGCCGAGGTGCGGCCGGCGGGAACGCAGGTGGCGGACCGGCTCGCCGGCCTGCGACGCGCCGACGCCGCCGCGCAGTTCCGCGACGGCCGGATCGGGGAGGTCTACGGCTTGCTCGCCGGGACCGTCGCCGTCGTCCTCGCGATCGGCCTGGTGGCGTGCGCGCGACCAGCGAGCGCACGTCGAGGCCGGCTCGCGATGTTCACGGCACTGTGGGCGCTCGGCCTCCTCGTCGCCGCCTTCCTGGTGCGCCTGGTCCCTCTGCACGAGGCCGGGGTCGCGATCTTCTACGTGGCGCTGCTCGGGGTGGGCGCTGCGGTGGCCGTCATCGGGACGGTCGCCGGTCGTCGGAGTCCGATCGACGGGCTCCTGGTCGGGCTGCTGGCCATCGTCGTGGTGCTCGGGCTCGACGCGACGCGCGGCGCCCCGCTCGTGCTGAACTCCGTGCTCGGCTACTCGCCCACGGTGGCGGGCCGGTTCGCCGGCTTCGGTAATCCCGCCTACGCCGCGTTCTCCGCGGCCGCATTGTGTGCGGCGATCTTGCTCGCGCATCGCCTCGGCGGGCGGCGCGGGCGTATGGTCGCGGGGAGCGTGTTCGCCGTGGCGGTCATCGTCGACGTCGCGCCGATGTGGGGCTCCGACGTCGGGGGGATCCTGTCGATGGTCCCCGCCTACGGCGTAGCCATGGTGGTGCTGCTCGGGCGGCGCGTGCGGCTCCGGACGGCCCTGCTCGCCGGGGTGGGGGTCGCCGCCGTGCTCCTCGCCGCTGCCGCAGTCGACGTGGCCCGCCCGGCAGCCGAGCGCACCCACCTGGGTCGCCTGGTCGAGCAGGTTCGAGACAACGGCCTCGGGGAGCTGGCGTCGGTGGTGACCCGCAAGCTCGACGCGAACCTGTCGACGGTCGGGACCAACATCCTCGGTCTGGTGCTGCTCGTCGCCGTGGTCGGCTTCGTGGTCCTCTGGCGCCGCGACCGGGACCGGTTGGCCGCGGTGCTGCGCCGGGTCCCGGAGTGGCGTGCCGCGTGCATCGGGTTCGCGGTGCTGGCGGTGCTGGGCTTCGCCGGCAACGACTCCGGCATGACCGTGCCGGGCATCATGCTGGTCGTGTTCGTCGCTGCGTGGGTCCATCTGCTCGTCACCACCGAGGTACCGGCCCCGGCGCCTCCGGCGCGGGCCGACGCGCCGCCGGCCCCGGTCGGCCCTCGGACCGGAGCGACCGGGTGACCGGCGACTGGATCACCGTGGTGCTCGGCCTCCTCGCCGGCGCAGTCGCCGTCGGGTTCCTGCGGGTCGGTGCGCCCGACCTGCTGGCGTCGCCGGTCCTCGCGCGCGAGAACTACCGCCACCACCTGCTGCCGACCGCCGCCGGCATCCTCGTCGTCGTGGCGGTGTTGGTCGTCGAGGCGGGCCGGGCGGCGCTGGGCGCCTTGGGGGTGGGGGATGAGCCCGGGCTCACGGTCGACCGCAGTCTCGTGCTGTTCGCAGTGTTCGCCTTCGGCCTGCTCGGCTTCCTCGACGACGTACTCGGTGACGGTACGGCCCGAGGTTTCGCCGGCCATCTGGGCGCGCTCGCGCAGGGGCGGATCACCACCGGG
>JBJSXO010000237.1:0-3667 GCA_046086425.1 Actinomycetota bacterium
GTTCGACGACGTGGTGGCCCGGGCACAGCAGCGCGTCGACGCGCGCCGCCACGCGCTCCTCCACCGGGTGGTCAACGCCACCGGGGTCATCGTGCACACCAACCTCGGTCGTGCGCCGATGGACGCCGGTTCGCTCGCCGCCGCCGCCGAGGTCGCCACCGGATACTCGAACCTCGAGTACCGCCTCGACGCCGGGGCGCGCGGGTCACGTCACGAGCATGCTGGTGCGCTCCTTGCGCGTGCGTGCGGGGCCGAAGCCGGGATCGTGGTCAACAACAACGCGGCAGCGGTGCTGCTGACCCTGGGCGCGCTCGCGCGGGACCGGGAAGTGATCGTGTCACGCGGCGAGCTCGTGGAGATCGGCGGAGGGTTCCGGGTCCCGGAGATCATGGCCGAGTCGCACTGCCGTCTCGTCGAGGTCGGCACCACCAACCGCACCCGCCTCGGCGACTACGCGGCCCAGGTCGGCGACGACACTGCGCTCGTGCTGAAAGTCCACGCGTCCAACTACCGGATGGTCGGCTTCACCGAGACGACGTCGGTGGCCGAGCTGGCCGGCCTCGGACCGCCGGTGATGGTGGACGCCGGGTCGGGACTGCTCGACGAGCAGACACCGTGGCTCCCGGAGCGACCGGCGTGGCTTCACGACGAGCCGGGAATCCGCCAGGTGGTCGAGCAGGGCGCGGGCGTGGTGACGTTCTCGGGCGACAAGCTCCTCGGCGGACCGCAGGCCGGGGTGATCGTCGGGCGCGCCGAGCTCGTCGCCGCCTGCGCGCAGCACCCTCTCGCCCGCGCCGTGCGCGCCGACAAGATGACGCTTGCGGCGCTCCAGCACGTTGCGACCACCTACCTGCAGGGAGACGCGGCCACGCTCCCGCTGTGGCGGATAGCGACCGTCCCCCTCGACCGGCTGCGCAAGCGGGCGAGCGCGATGGCAGCGCGCGTCGACGGGTCGGCGGTGGTCGAGACCGAGGCCGTCGCCGGCGGCGGATCGCTTCCCGGCCTGACGATCCCGTCGGCCGGCGTCACGGTGCCGGTCGCCGATCCGGACGAGGTCCTGGCCCGCCTGCGCAACCTCGACGTGGTCGCCCGCATCGAGCGGGATGCGGTGGTCTGCGACCTGCGCAACGTCGATCCCGCCGATGACGAGCGGCTCACCAGTGCGCTCGTCGCGGCCTGCACCTGAGCGGTCGCCGTGCGCACCATCGCCACCGCGGGCCACGTCGACCACGGCAAGTCGTCCCTGGTGCTCGCGCTCACCGGAACCGACCCCGATCGCTTCCCCGAGGAGAAGGCGCGCGGCCTCACCATCGACCTGGGCTTCGCGTTCACGACCCTGGCGTCGGGATCGGAGGTCGCGTTCGTCGACGTGCCCGGCCACGTGCGCTTCATCAAGAACATGCTGGCCGGCGTGGGGGCGGTCGACCTTGCGCTGCTCGTGGTCGCCGCCACCGAGGGGTGGATGCCCCAGACCGAGGAACACCTGCGCATCCTCGACCTGCTCGGGGTGGCGCACGGGTTGGTCGTGATCACCAAGGCCGACCTCGTCGACGAGGAGACCCTCGAGCTCGCCGAACTCGAGGTGACCGAGCACCTCGAGGGAACTCGCCTCGCCACTGCGCCGATCGTGGTGTGCGACTCCCTCTCCGGGCGCGGCGTCGGCGACGTGCGGCGGGCGCTCGACGGGCTGCTCGCCGACGCACCCTCGGCTCGGGACGACGGCCGGCCCCGTCTCTGGGTGGACCGGGTATTCGCGGCCAAGGGGGCCGGGACCGTCGTCACCGGGACGCTCACCGGGGGCGCAGTCGCGCTCGACGAGGAACTCGAGGTCGCCGGGCGCGGGTTTCGGGTACGGGTGCGGGGGATCGAGAGTGCCCAGCGGCGGCACCCGGCGATCGGGCCCGGCAACCGCGTGGCGCTCAACCTCGCCGGGGTCGACCACCACCAGGTCGCCCGCGGTGACGCCCTGGTGCGACCGGGGCAGTGGGAGACGCCGACGGTCGTCGACGTGGAGATCCGCGTCCTCGCCGGCGAGCGCGTGACGAAGCGGGGTCGCGTGCAGGTCTACGCCGGGTCGGGCGAGCACGGCGCGTCGATCCGGGTGCTCGATCCCGATGGCCACTTCGCCCGGCTGCGCCTCGCGGGCCCGCTGCCCCTCGCTCCGGGGGACCGGCTCGTGGTGCGGGACCCCGGGCGGGGCCGGACCGTGGCCGGGGTGGAGGTGCTCGACGTGCGCCCCCCCCGTCGCGTTGCCGGCGCCGCCGAGACGCTGGCCCTCCCCCTCGGCGCGCGACTGATGCGCCGCCACCACTGGATCGCGCGGGCCGACCTGCCGCGGGTCGCCGGGATCCCCGACGCCGCCGTGGCGGGCTTCGCCACCACCCTGGTCGACGACGGCCTCGCCGAGGCGGTGGACGACTGGCTGGTCGAGCCCGCGACCCGCGCGCGCCTGCGCGACGAAACCCGGACGCGCGTCGACGCGTTCCACCGGGCGAAGCCCAACGACCCGGGGTTGGAGCTGGGCGCCCTGGCCCACACCCTGCGCGAGGACCCGGCCCGCCTCCGGGCCGCCCTCGCCGACACGGCGGGGCTCGTCGTCGAACGCGGTGTCGTGCGCGACGAACGCCACGTGGGCGCCGTCGCCGGGACGCCGGACGCGGTCGCGCTCGTCGACGCCTTCGCCGCCTCGCCGTTTGCACCACCGACACCGTCCGAGTGCGGTGCGCCGCTCGCGCTCGTGCGCGCGTGCGTGAAGGAAGGGCTACTGGTCGACGTCGACGGCACCGTGTTCGCAGCATCGGCGCTCGAGTCCGCGCGCGCCCGAGTGGTCGCGCTGCTCGCCGAGCGGGGCACCATCACCGTGGCCGACGTACGCGATGCGCTCGGCTCGTCGCGCAAGTTCACGCTCCCGATCGTCAACTGGCTCGACCGCAACGGTGTGACCCGCCGGCGCGGCGACGACCGCATCCCCGGCCCGACCTCCGGCCTGCGCTGACCTGGTCGCGCGCCGGATCAGGCGCTGGACCGGGAATCGGATCAGGCGTCGGGCGGTGACCCCGGCCTGGGCGCGTCGGGATCCTGGCGCGCGCGCTCGGCCGCCTTGGCCTCCTGGGTGAGGCGCTTCTTCTCGCGGTAGTCCTCGCGGTGGTCCCGGGCCCCGCCCTCCTCGGGCTCCACCTCGAGCACGAGGCCGTCGACCTCGACCACCCGCACCGGCGCACCGGCCTCGATCGGGGTGGCCCGGTTGGTGCGGGCGCGCCACCGGGCGCCGTCGATGAGCGCCACGCCGTCGGGATCGATCGGCACCTCGGCGGTGCCCATCTTCCCGACCATCCCCTCACGGCCGACGGTCGGCGTGGAGAACCGGGCCCGCACCGCAGCGGTCATGCCCCACACGAAGAACAGGACGGTGCCGCCGATCACGAGCACCAATACCCACCACGGCACGTCGAGGCGCGGCGACCCGCCGTAGAGCAGCACCGAGCCCACGACCAGGGCCACCGTGCCGAACCCGGTCCAGAAGCCGAGGCCGCCGGCCTGCACGTCGACCGAGAGCCCCACGAGCGCGAGCGTGAGCAGCGCTACCGCCCACCAGTGGGTGGGCAGGTGCGAGAACCCGTAGCAGGCCCCGATCACCGAGACCGCGCCGGCCAGGCCGACGAGGCCG
>JBJSXO010000238.1:0-4351 GCA_046086425.1 Actinomycetota bacterium
CGGGTACGGCACCCCGGAGAGCGCCCAGAGCCGGGGGAACATCGAGATCGGCGTGAACCCAGGAATGGTGTTCACCTCGTTGACGAGGAACCCCCGACCGGGCGAGCCGTCGGGTCGGTGCTCCTCGTAGAAGCAGTCGACCCGAGCCATCCCCTCGCAGCGACAGGCCGCGAACGCCGCCAGGGCGAGGGCCTGCACCTCGGCCGTGGCCGCGACATCGAGTGGCGCGGGCGCAAGGAGCCGCGCCGAATCGTCCTCGTACTTGTCCGCGTAGGAGTAGAACTCGTCGCCGGGAACGACCTCTCCCGGCACCGAGGCCTGGGGCTCGTCGTCGCCGAGCACGCCCACCTCGATCTCGCGGGCGTGTACCGCCTCCTCGACGACCAGCCACTCGTCGTACTCGAGCGCGGCGTCGAGCGCGCGGTCGAGCCCAGCCCGATCGACGACGCGGCTCACCCCGACCGACGAGCCCATGTTCGCCGGCTTGACGAAGCACGGATACCCCAACTCGGCCTCCACCCGCGCGGCGAACGCACCCCGGTCTCGACCGTCACGGAACACGAGGTGGGCCACCATCGGCAGGCCTTCCGCGGCGAAGGCGCGTTTCATCATCACCTTGTCCATGCCGACGGCCGACCCGACCACACCGGAACCGACGTAGGGGACGCTTGCGAGCTCGAACAGGCCTTGCACCGTGCCGTCCTCGCCGTACGGGCCGTGGAGGAGTGGCACGACGACGTCGAAGCCGACGCGGTCGGTGACCGTGGCGTCGAGCGAGACCAGTTCCCGGAGACCGGGGTCGGGGAGCTCCGACACCGGGTCACCCTCGACCGTGAACGCCTCGGGAAGGGCGTCGCGACTCCCGGCGAGCGCGGCCCGCGCAGCACCGGCGAGGAGCCACCGGCCCTCGGTGGTGATCCCCACCGGGATGACCTCGTAGCGCGCCGGGTCGAGCGCCGCGGCGACGGCCACGGCCGAGACGCGCGACACGTCGTGCTCGGCCGAGCGACCGCCGAACAGGAGCAGGACCCGGATGCGGTCGGTCATGGCTACGCCACCTGCAAGATGGCCCGGATGCCCAGCCCCATGATGAAGAGCCCCACGAGCCCGTAGAAGAGCTCACGGCGTCCCCGCATCTGCTGACGATACGAGTAGGCGATGCCCACCGTCAGGAAGGCGACGAACCCGTAGAACATGTGAAACCGCGGTACGACGTAGTCGTCGCTCGAGACCAGGACCACGCCGATCAGCACCTGGAGCATCATCGCGGCCTCGGCCGCGATCGTGGGGACCCACATCCAGCGCCCGCGCCAACGCTCGACACGCCAGCAGACGAGCAGCACGACCCCCGCGAGCGCATTGGCCACGATCGCGACGTAGGCCCAGACCTCGTGGACGCGCACCAGCCACTGGAGACCGGATGCGGCCAGCGCGGTCACGACAGTGCTCGCTCGGGACCCCTCAGGATCCGGCCGGACCCTCGGACTGCACGACCTCGAACGACCACAACTCGCTCGCGCTGCTGACCGGGCCCTCGGTGTTGTGCGCCCGGTGGCCGTGCTGGAACGACGGGCTCTGGACCCACGCGTCGAAGTCGGCCTGGGACGCCCAGCGCGTGTACACGAGGTAGGTGTCGCGGCCGTCGCTCGGACGCAGCAGCTCGAAGGCCTCGAATCCCGGCGACGCGGCCACCTCGCCGGCCCGGGCCGCGAACCGCCGCTCGAGCTCCTCGGCCCGATCCTCGGGCACGGTGATGGCGTTGATCCGGACCACGCTCATGGTGACTGCCTCTCGTCGGCCGGGCGATGGCTTGTTTCTAGCCCGCCACCGGGCTGGCGACCCACCCGGGCGGGTGGGTCCCCCTGGTCACATCGTCCCGGGCAAGGCATACTTGTCGGTGCCGCGGGACCGGCGGGCCGCCCCTGCCCCGGCCTGCCGTCCCCGGCGTCTCCGTGCCCGCTTCGTCCGGCTCGTCGGGATCCGTCGGGTCTCGGGGTCTCGACGCCGCGAGCCGAGTGAGCCCGATCGGCCCCGATCAGTCCTGGTTCCGCAGAAACGCCTCGATCTCCCGTACCAGCTCGTCGCCGGTCGGGACCGAGGGGTGCTCGGACTCGATGGCCTGCACCAGCTCGGCGACGTCAGGGCGCTCGGCCAGGCCGGCCTCGACCTTGGCGGCGTACCGCTGCGCCGCACGGTCGAGCGGGTCCAGGTCGAGCCCGATCCCGCTGAGCTCGACCAGCCGCCCGAGCACGGCTCGGGTGGCCGGCGGCGAGGGGCTCCCGGCGAGGTAATGCGGCACCTGGCCCCACAGCCCCACCGACGGGATCCCTGCGTCCCCGAGCGCCACGAGCAGTGCGGTCTGGAGCCCGGTGATCCCCACGTAGTCGGTGCGCAGCGCGCCGGCGCGCTCGGCGAGGTCGGCGTCGGTCGCGGTGGCCAGCACCTCGACCGGGCGCCGGTGCGTGGACACCGACGGCATGGCGCCGAGACCGTAGGCGGCCACCACCCCGAGCCGCTCGGCGACGGCCACGAGGTCGCCGATCACCGTCGGCCAGCACAGCGAGGGCTCGGGCCCGGTGACGAGCACGACGTCACGGTTGGCGTTCCCGGCGACGATCTCGATCACGGGCCAGCGGATGCGCTTGCTCAGGCCGTCCACGATCTCGACCCCGGGCCGGGTCTGCTGCAGGTCCACGAGGTCGGCGAGATCGAGGCGGGCAAACCGCCGGGCCTCGGTCATCTGCTCGCGCAGCACGTCGGCACCATGGGAACCGGCCAGCCCGGCGTCGACCCAGCCCTGCAACGCCACCACGAACACCGGCTGGCGCAGTCTCGGCCAGGCCGTCACCTCGAGCATCGGGCCACTGTACGTGAGCCCGCGGCGCCCGAAGCCGGCACGGTTCGGGCGGGTTCGCCGCGTCCGCGGTCGCGGCGCGAGGCTGGCTCCCATGCACTTCGGCGTTCACGCAGGCCTCCAGAACACCACGACCGACGAGCTCCGGTCGCTTTGGAGTCGGATCGAGAACCACGGGTTCGAGTGGATCTCGGTCTGGGACCACTTCTACGCCGCCGACGCCTTCGTGCGCGGCGACGGCCCGTTGCGGTCGGGCTACCACTGCCTCGAAGGCCTCACCATGCACACCGCACTGGCGATGAGCACCCACACCGTGCGGTGTGGGAGCCTCGTCTACTGCGCCGGGTACCGCCATCCGGCCGTGTACGCAAACGCGATGGCCACGCTGGACCAACTCTCGGGTGGCCGCGCCGTGCTCGGTCTCGGCGCCGGCTGGCACCGCGGTGAGTACGACGCCTACGGGATCCCGTTCCCGTCTGCGGGGACGCGCCTGCGCATCCTCGACGAGGCTGTGCAGTGCATCCGGCTGCTGCTCACCGAGGAGGTCGCGAACTTCGAGGGCGAGCACTTCCAACTGCACGACGCCCGCTGCGAGCCGAAGCCGCTCCAGGCGCGTCTGCCCATCTGGGTCGGCGGCGGCGGCGAGAAGGTCACACTGCGGATCGCGGCACAGCACGCCGATGGGTGGAACCTGGCCTTCGTGCCCCCCGACGTCTTCCGGCGCAAGAACGCAGTGCTCGACGAGCACTGTGCCGCCGTCGGACGTGACGGGACCGAGATCGCCCGCACCGTGAACGTTGCGCTGGCCTGGAGGGAGGAGGATCTCGTGACGCAGTTCGGGGGCGCCGCAGGCTTCGTCGGCGCCACCGCGCTCAAGGGCAGCACCCAGCAGGTGATCGACCACCTGGGCGAGTTCCGGGACGCCGGCGCCGAGTGGGCCATCCTTGCGCTGCGCGCCCCGTTCGACACCGAGGGCCTCGACCGGTTCGCCGAGACGGTGCTCCCGGCACTCAGCGAATGACGCCGACCGGTCCCCGGCCCGGCCCGGGCGCCGGGTGCCCGTCGCCGTCAATAGGCTCGGCCTCGTGACGTCAGGTCCCGGATCCCGGTTGCCCCGCACCTGGCGCGCGCCGGGCCGGGTGAACCTCATCGGCGATCACACCGACTACCAAGACGGCTGGTGCCTGCCGATGGCCGTCGACCGCGAGTGCCGCGTCACCGTCGACCGGCCGTCGGGGACGACGGTGCGGGCCCGGTCCGCCCAGGTCCCGGGGACCGTGGCCGTCGCGGCCGACGGCACCACCGACCCGGAGACCGTCGACCCGCCCTGGGGGCGCTTCGTCGCCGGGGCCGTCGCAGCCTGCACGACCGCGGCGATCCCCGTGGCACCGTGCGACCTCACCGTCACCTCGACGGTGCCCCTCGGATCCGGCCTCTCCTCGAGCTCGGCGCTCTCGGTGGCCTTGGTACGGGCCTTCGCCGACCTCGCCGGGGTAG
>JBJSXO010000239.1:0-3247 GCA_046086425.1 Actinomycetota bacterium
CGATGGCCGGCGCCGCAATCGGCGTCGTGCGCTCGAACAACGTCGTCCACGCCGCGCTGTACCTCGTAGTCGTCCTCGCGGGCAGTGCTGCGCAGTACATCCTGCTCCTCGCCGAGTTCGTGGCCTGGGTGCAAGTCCTGATCTACATCGGTGCGATCGTCGTGCTGTTCCTCTTCGGTGTCATGCTCACCCGGGCGCAGATGCGCGAGGAGTCGGGCAAGCTCGACAACAGCCAGCGCCTGGCGTCGGCGGTGGTGGCCCTGTTCCTGTTCGGCGTGCTCAGCGTGTTCCTGATCGACGCGTTCGCCGGCGACGAGATCGAGTTCACGGACTCGATGGTGCAGCTCGGCCGCTCGGCGAACGTCGGCGAGTCGATCTTCCGTGAGTACGTGATCCCGTTCGAGGTCGTGTCCATGCTGCTCCTCGCTGCACTGGTCGGCGCCGTTGCGCTGGCCCGGAGGGACTGACCGGTGCCGATCAACTACTTCCTGATCCTCAGCGCGTTCCTGTTCTGCACGGGCGCCTACGGCGTGATGGCCCGACGGAACTCGGTGCTGGTGCTGATGAGCATCGAACTGATGCTCAATGCGGTCAACCTCAACCTCGTCGCGTTCTCCACGCAGTTGCAGAACGTGACCGGGCAGGTCTTCGCTCTGTTCGTCATCACCATCGCCGCCGCCGAGGTGGGCATCGGCCTGGCCATCGTGTTGCTGATCTTCCGCAACCTCCGTAGTCCCGACCTCGACCGGGTCGAGCAGCTGAAGGGCTGATACGAACGATGCTCGATCTCGTCTGGCTCTTCCCGGTCATCCCGGCGGTGTCCTTTCTCGTCATCCTGTTCTTCGACAAGCGGCTGCCGAAGAAGGGGGCCGAGGTGGGGATCATCTCGGTGGGATCGATCTTCCTCCTCGCCTGCGTCGTCACGGCCCAGTGGATCGACCGGGTGGAGAGCGCGAGCCACGGGGGCGAGAAGGGGCTCGCCGCGCTCGGAAAGAGCGTCGTGGCCGCCGCAGAGGGCCGTTCGGGTGCCGGGGAGGTCGAACCCATCGTCCACGGCTTCACCTGGTGGCAGAACGGTGCCGCGAAGTTCGTGGTGGGCGCACGGGTCGACGGCCTCGTGGTCATGATGCTGCTGGTAGTCACCATCATCTCGCTGCTGGTGCACATCTACAGCACGGCGTACATGCACGACGACCGGCGGTTCACCTACTACTACGCCGCGCTCTCGTTGTTCACGGCCTCGATGCTCCTGCTGGTGATCTCGGCCAACCTGCTCCAGCTTCTCGTGGGCTGGGAGCTGGTCGGGGTCTGCTCGTTCATGCTCATCGGGCACTGGTGGGAAGAGAAGCCGAACTCCAACGCGGCGATCAAGGCGTTTCTCACCACCCGGACAGGCGATATCGGGCTGATGATCGGCGTGATCATCGTGTTCTTCGCGGCCAACTCGTTCGACATCACCAAGATCAACGAGTACGCGTTGAGTCCCGGCGCCGACCATGGGCTCCTGCGCTGGGCGTCGATCGCCCTGATGTTCGGCATCATGGGCAAGTCGGGCCAGTTCTTCCTGCACACCTGGCTCCCCGACGCCATGGCCGGCCCCACCCCGGTGTCGGCGCTGATCCACGCCGCCACCATGGTCGTCGCCGGCGTCTACCTCGGGGCCCGCGTGTACCCGGTGTTCTTCAACGGCTTCAGCATCGGCAGCGGGACCTGGAACATGATGGCGCTGGTCGGGGCGGTGACGATCATCATCGGAGCCGTGCTCGCGTTCGTCCAGCACGACATCAAGAAGGTCCTCGCGTACTCGACCATCAGCCAACTCGGCTACATGGTGATGGCTCTCGGCGTCGGTGCGTGGACGGGGGCCCTGTTCCACTTGTTCACTCACGCCTTCTTCAAGGCGTGCTTGTTCCTCGGGGCCGGGTCGATCAGTCACTCGGCGACCCACCACTCCTTCGACATGCGGGAGATGGGCGGGCTGCGCAAGAAGATGCCGGTCACGTTCTGGACCTTCATGATCGGGACACTGGCCCTCGCCGGAATCTTCCCCTTCGCCGGCTTCTGGTCGAAGGACGAGATCCTGGCCACGGCCAGCCAGGGTCGCTACGACGCCTTCATGGTCGTCGGGCTCGTCGGTGCGTTGCTGACCGCCGCCTATATGACCCGGTGCGTCAACCTGACCTTCTTCGGTAAGTACCGCGGTCACCACCACCCGCATGAGTCGTCGCCGGCGATCACGGTCCCCCTGGTGATCCTCGCCGTGCTCTCGGTGCTCGCCGGCTTCCTCCAGTCGGCGCCGCTGCACATCGAGAAGTTCGTGCTCTGGGTGGAGTCCGTCGGTGCGCTGCCCGAGATCACCCATCCCAAGTTCGACTACACGCTTGCGGCCGTTTCGGTCACCATCGCCACGCTGGCCATCGGTGTCGCCTCGTTCTTCCTGTTCCGGCGGGAGGAGGCGGGCGCGTTCAAGGACTTCACGAAGCGGAACCGGCTGGCGGGCGCGGGCTACCGCTTTCTCGAGCGGAAGTACTACCTCGACGACCTCTACGAGGGCGTGATCGTGGCCGGCGTGAAGGGGCCGCTGGCCCGGGCGTCCTACTGGGTCAACCAGCACGTCATCGACGGGGTGGTCAACGGAGCCGGGCGGGGCACGGCCCGGGCCGGTCGCTTCACCTACGCCGTGTTCGACCAGGAACTTGTCGACGGCGCGGTCAACGACATCGGCCGCGAGACGGCGATGGCCGGCGGCGGCATGACCAAGCTCCAGTCGGGCCGCCTGCAGCGGTACGCGCTGCTCCTGCTCGCGTCCGTCGGGATCATCGGTCTCGCGATCTACATCGTCAACATCGCTTAGCGGAGGGGATCACACCGCACATGGACTGGTTCAAGGACTGGGCGCTGACCCTCGCGGTCTTCACCCCGTTGGTCGGCATGGCGATCGTCATGGTGATCCCACGGGCGGAAGAGGCCGCGATCAAGGTCGTCGCCCTCCTCACCTCGCTCGTCACCCTGGCGATCGGGATCGGGATCCTCGCCGACTTCGACTACGACCGCACCGCCAAGATGCAGTTCCAGGTGGACAAGTCGTGGATCGAGGTCATCAACGCCCGGTACCACGTCGGCATCGACGGGATCTCACTGCCGCTGCTGATCCTGACGTTGGCGATCGTGCCGCTGTGCATCGTCTACTCCTGGAACCACTTCCCGGAGCCGCACAACCCCAAGGCCTTCCTCGCCCTGATCCTCC
>JBJSXO010000240.1:0-2187 GCA_046086425.1 Actinomycetota bacterium
TCGCCGGCGAGGCGCTCGACCTCGAGGCGGTCGCCCTCGGCGACCCGGTACTGCTTGCCGCCGGTTTCGATGATCGCGTACATGTCGGTCTTCCTGGATCTTCCTCGTGCGGACAATCTCGGGCGGACGGTCTCGGGCGGACGGCCCCGGCGGGCAGCGAAGGCCGGCCCGGAGAACCCGACGATGCTAGCGGGTCGGCTAGTCGAACATCGACTGGTCGACCATGAAGCCCCGCCCCTCGCACACCGTGCAGGTGCTCGAGAACGCCTCCACCAGGCCCTCCGAGACCCGCTTGCGGGTCATCTCGACCAGGCCCAGCTCCGAGATTTCGAAGACCTGGGTCCGGGTCTTGTCCCGGGCCAGGGCGGCGCGGAAGACCCGCATCACCTCGTCGCGGTTGGACTTCGACTCCATGTCGATGAAGTCGATGACGATGATGCCGCCGATGTCTCGCAACCGCAGCTGGCGGGCCACCTCCTCGGCGGCCTCCACGTTGTTCCGGAACACCGTCTCCTCGAGGTTCGACCGTCCGACGTTCTTCCCCGTGTTGACGTCGATCACGGTCAGGGCCTCGGTGCGCTCGATGATGAGCGAGCCCCCGGACGGCAGCCACACCTTGCGCTCGAGGGCCTTGAGGAGCTGCTCGTGGACGTGGTACCGCTCGAACAGCGGCAGCCCTTCCTCGTCGGGGTCGTAGCGCTCGACGCGATCGGCAAGCTCGGGCGCCACGGCGTCGACGTAGGCCTTGACCTCCTCGTAGAGCGTCGGGTCGTCGATGGCGACGCCCCGGTACTCCTTGGTGAACTCCTCCCGCAGCAGCCGCAGGGCCAGCGGCGGCTCCTGGTAGAGGAGACGGGCCTGCTTGGACTGGGCGGCGTAGGCCGAGATCTGCTCCCACTGCTGGCGCAGGCGCAGCACGTCGCGCTCGAGCTCCTCGGCGGTTGCGCCCTCGGCGGCCGTGCGCACGATGAGGCCGGCGTCGGGCGGGCGCAGATGGTCGAGGACCTTGCGCAGCCGCTTGCGCTCGTCGTCGGGCATCCGCTTCGAGATGCCGTAGGTCTGAGGTTGGTTCGGCACGAGCACGACGAACCGGCCGGCGAGGCTCACCTCCTGGGTGAGGCGGGCACCCTTGGCTCCGATCGGGTTCTTCGTCACCTGGACGAGCACGGTCTGGCCGTTCTTGAGCAGCTGCTCGATCCGGGGCTGCTTCGATTCGACCTCGGCCGGGTCGAACGACACGTCGCCGCGGTAGAGCACACCGTTCTTGGGTGTGCCGATATCGACGAACGCCGCTTCCATGCCCGGGAGCACGTTCTGGACCCGCCCGAGGTAGATGTTGCCGTCGATCGACATGTCGTCGTCGCGGGCGGTGGTGACGTAGTGCTCCACCAGACTGCGACCCTCGAGGACTGCGATGTGGGTGTGGCCGTCGTCGCGGACGTGGACGCACATGAAGTACCGCCCCGCCGGGCGTCCCTTGCGCGTGCGGCCGCGCCGGCGCTCGAGCGCGTCCTCGTCGAGCTCCACGTCGAGCAGGTCCCCCACCCCGAGGTCGGCCTGGACGACCTTGGCCGGGTCCTTCTTCGGGGTCCGGCCGCCCGACCCCGGCCCACCGCCGCCACCCGCCGTCCCGGCACCCGAGCCGCCCCGGCCCCGGCCCCGGCCACCGCGCCGGCGCCGCCGACTCGCGCTGCGACTGCCTTCGGTTCCGCCCGGGCCCGCCGGCGTCGCCGCCGGTGCCGGCCGGGTGTCCCCGATCTGGGGTCGGGGGGGTGCCGGGCGCGTGTCGCCGACGCGTGGGCCGGAGTCCTCGACCAGGCCCGCATCCTCTTTGGCGTCCAAGGCGAGGTCCTCGGTGGTGAGACCTCGATCCGCGGCGGCATCGTGCTCGTCGTCACCGGCGCGCGCCGGTTCGGACCCGTTCCCGGCACCAGCCCCGCGGGGTGTCCCCGACTCGGTCCGGCCCGGGGGTGACGCCCCCGGGGCGCCCGACGCGGCACCGGCACCCGGCTTGCGGCGATTGCGGCCGCCCCGCGACCCGCGGCGGCGCCGCTTCGGACCCGGGGTCCCGCCGCCGCCCCCGAGTGCCCCCGGGGTCGACGTCGACGACGCGCTCGGCGCCGGCGCTTCAGCGCCCGACGAGGTTGCGTCCGCGGCGGGTGGCGTCGCGGGGGTGGGAACGGGCGG
>JBJSXO010000241.1:0-2889 GCA_046086425.1 Actinomycetota bacterium
GGAACGGGCGGGCGGGGTGCCGCCGAGCCGGTCGGCTCCGCAGGCCCAGGCGACACGGGAACCGTGTGCTCCTCTGACATCGATGCGTCCTTTGCTGATCACGCGCACGCCTCCAGCGCGCGCGTCTGCGCTCCCGCAGGAGCGGCCGAGCGGCGGTCGACGTCGAGCGGCTCGTGCCGCGCGCCTCCGCGCTCGATCCACTGGTGGGTACGGACGACGCGCTGCTCGGCGAGCGTGGCGGCGTCTGGTGACACGGCCCGGAGGCCGCTGACGACGTCGACCACGCGCAACGTGCGGGGTCGGGTCGCAATTTCGACGACGACGACGGCCTCGTCGGGACGAGGCTGCGCCAGGGCCAGCACCGAGGGGCGGATGTCGTCGATCCGCTCCTCGCCCTTGCGGGTGACGGGCACCTCGAGGCGGTCGCGCACGACGAGCTCGGCGACGGCCGCGCCCAGGGCCGGCGGATCGATCCCGGCGAGCTCCACCCGGTAGCCGAGGACGCCGATGCTCTCCTGGAGCGAGGGGGCGCGATCGACCAACGGCGCAGCGCCGGTGACGTCCATGCCCTCGGGGAGCCCGTCGGTGATCGTCGGGACGAGCCGCTCGAGGTCGACCGTGCGGGTGAGCTCGACGTCGAGGTACTCGGCGTCACTCTCGTAACCCACCGCGAGGGCGGGGCCGAAGCTCACCTTCGGATGCGGGGAGAACCCGCGCGAGAAGGCCAGCGGCAACTCGGCGATCCGGAACGCGCGCTCGAACGCCCGCGCGACGTCACGGTGCGAGATGAACCGCACCGGCCCTCGCTTGGAGAACCGCAGCCGAACCGGAACGCCCTCGTCACCCCGCAACCGGGGCCTCCCGTGCGTCGCCCCGGACCGGGGTGGGCAGCAGCGTCACCGGCACGGCGGCACCCCGGGAGAGGTCCTGACCGGTTCCCTGGCTCCCACCCGCCGGCGCGACGTTCGCAGCGACCACGTGCTCCAGCGCGTACCCCGTGCACACCCCGCAGTCGTAGCACGGCGTCCACCGGCAGTCGGGGAGCCCGTGCTCGGCCAGGGCCGCCTGCCAGTCCTGCCAGAGGAAGTCCCGGTGCAGGCCGGCCGCGATGTGGTCCCAGGGCAGCACTTCGTCGGCGGTGCGGTGACGGGTGACGTACCAGTCGGGGTCGAGGCCCTCGGCCGCCATGGCGTCGAGCCAGCGGTCGAGCCGGAACCGCTCACTCCACTCCTGGAACGTGCCCCCGGCCCGCCAGACCCGCTCGATGACCGCACCGATCCGCCGGTCCCCGCGACTGGTGATGCCCTCGGCGAACGACGCCTCCGGATCGTGCCACCGGATCTTCGCCGGGCTTCGGCGCAGCTCGTCGCGCAAGAGTCCGACCTTCCGACGCAGTTCCTCGACCGAGTTCTGGCCGAACCACTGGAACGGGGTGTGAGGCTTGGGCACGAACCCACCGACCGACACCGTGGCGCTCGCCCCCTTGGTGTGGCGCTTGCCGATGGCCACGACGTTCTTGGCCAGCTCGGCGATGCCGAGGGTGTCGGCATCGGTCTCGGTGGGCAGGCCGGTGAGGAAGTAGAGCTTGACGCGCCGCCACCCCTGGGAGAACGCGGCGTCGACCGCCGAGTACAGGTCCTCCTCGGTGACGAGCTTGTTGATCACCTGGCGCAGCCGCCAGCTCCCGGCTTCGGGCGCGAAGGTCAGCCCCGTGCGCCGGACCTTCTGGATCTCGGAGGCCACGCCCACGGTGAACGCGTCCACCCGCAGCGACGGCAGCGACAGCGACACCGACCCGGTCCCGGTCTGCTCGGAGACGATCCCTCCCACGAGCTGATCGACCTCGGAGAAGTCGGCACTCGAGAGCGACGTGAGCGCAACCTCGTCGTAGCCCGAACGGCGCAGCCCGTCACGCACCATGGTGCGCACCTGCTCCATGGGGCGTTCGCGCACCGGACGCGTGATCATCCCCGCCTGGCAGAAACGGCAGCCCCGGGTGCAACCCCGGAAGATCTCCACGTTGAGCCGGTCGTGCACGACCTCGATGAGCGGGATGAGCTGGCGCTTCGGGTACGGCCAGTCGGCGAGGTCGGCCACCGTGCGCTTGTCGACGACGGCGGGGACGTCGGGGTGCTTGGGCGTCACGGCGACCACGGCCGGACCCTCGTACTCCACCTCGTACATCGAGGGCACGTAGACCCCGGGGATCGTGGCGAGGTCACGGAGCACCTGCTCGCGCGAGGTGCGACCCGCACGCTTCCAGGCGCCGACGACCTCGGTGATCTCGGCGATCACCTCCTCGCCCTCGCCGATCACGAACGCATCGACGTAGTCGGCGAGCGGCTCGGGGTTGAACGCGCAGTGACCGCCGGCGATCACCAACGGGTGCTCGGGCCGGCGGGCGGCACTGCGCACCGGGACCCCGGCGAGGTCCACGCAGTTCAGGACGTTGGTGTAGACGAGCTCGGCCGACAGGTTGAAGGCCATGAGGTCGAAGTCGCCGGCCGCGCGGTGGGTGTCCACCGAGAACAACGGCAGGCCGTGGGCCCGCAACTCGGCCTCGAGGTCGAACCACGGCGCGTAGGCCCGCTCGGCCACTGCGTCGTCGCGTTCGTTGAGGATCTCGTAGAGGATCTGCAGGCCTTGGTTGGGGAGGCCGACCTCGTACGCGTCCGGGTAGAGCAGCAGCCAGGCGACCCGGTCCGGGTGGTGCTCGGGCCGTTGGCTCCCCCGCTCCATCCCGATGTACCGGGCGGGCTTCTCCACCCGGGCGAGTAGAGGCTCGATCCTGGGCCACAGGTTGGACATCAGGAACCCGATGTTACCGGCCCGCCGGGTGCGGCCCTCCCCCGGGACGCTCCGGGACCCGCCGTGGCTCGCCGTCCCCGG
>JBJSXO010000242.1:0-2522 GCA_046086425.1 Actinomycetota bacterium
CCGAGCAGGAGGTCGGTCCGCTGGCGGGTTGCCGCAACGAGGTCGACGATGTACTCGGCCAGCGCCGGGGCGACGTGCACCGACCCAGACCGTGCTGGTGCGACCACGGGTCCTCCCCATCGCCCCCCCCGGGTCCGGCGCCGGCCACCGACGCGACGCCGACGACAACGAGTCCCCCGGCGCCGCCGCACACGATGCCGCCGGCGAGTTCCTGGCCGTTCGCCCCTACGAGGTGGGCGACGACCCGCGCCGCGTGCACTGGCGCACGAGCGCCCGCACCGACGAGCTCATGGTCCGCCAGTACGTGCTCCCCCGGCGGGGCCACACCACCGTCGTGCTCGACACCCGCGCCGCAGTCGACGACCACGACGACGACGACGAGGCTGCCGCCACGGCGACCACCCCGGAGTTCGAACGCGCGGTCGAGGCGGTTGCATCGATCGTCTCCGCGCTCGCACGCGCGCGCCGGCCGACCGAGTGCATCACCACCGCCGGCACCGTGATCGCCGCGCTCGGAACCGATCCGCGGCGCGCCCTCGACCGTCTCGCCACGGTGATGATGAACGAGACGGACCGGATCGACGCACTCACCCGGAGCCGGCGCCGCCAGGGCCGCGAGCTCGTCATCCTGGTCACGGCTCGGGCCGACGCGCGGGTGCAGGCAGCGCGGCACCTGCTGGCCCGCCGCGGCGCGTCCCTGCTCGTCGTGACCGGTGGGCACCTCCCAGGACCTGCGGGACGCGAACCGGTCGTGGACGCGCGCCGGCAGGCGTTCCCCGACGCCTGGCGGCGCGCACACGCCGCCGGGCGGGTCCCGCGCGCCCGGCCCGTGGTCGCCGAGCCGGCCCCGTGACCGCCGCCCGGCGGACGCTCGCGCCCACCCTGGGCCTGACCGCGTTCAGCGTGGCCGTCGCCCTCGGGTTCAGCCGGCTCGTCACCGGCCACGCCTGGCTCGCTGCGGTCATCGGTGCCGCGGTGCTCCCGCACGCCCTGTGCCTGGCCACGCGCCGGCGGACCGCGGCGATCCAGGCCGGGGCCTGGCTGCTCGGACTCGGGGTCTACGTGGTATTCGCCCTCGTCCCCTCGAGCACACGCTCGGGCATCCCGACCGGCGACACGCTCCGCACGCTCGGCGACGTGCTGCACGCAGGCCTGCGGGTCCTCCGCGACCAGAGCGCCCCCGTCCCCGGGCGACCGGGGGTGGTGCTCCTCGCCGTCCTCGCGGTGTGGATCATGGCCTGCGTCGCCGATGCGCTGGCCTTCCGCCGCCGCGCCACCGTCGGCGCACTCGCTCCCGGGACGACGCTGTTCATCTGGGTCGCCACGCTGGCACCCGACGCCGACCACGCCGTGTGGGCCGCGGCGATCGTGGCCGCAACGGCGGCTGCGTTCCTCGCCCTGCAGCACCAGGCACTCCAGACCGCGCAGCACGCGGCGGCGGGCACCGACCGCACGGTGCCGGCGCCCCGCCAGGTGGTCGGCGGCGTGGCGCTGGCCCTGGTCGCCGTCACGGTGGCCGCCCTGGTCGCGCCGTCGCTGCCGGGCGCCGGCGCCGACCCCCTGCTGGACCTCCGCGACGACGGTGCCGGCTCCAGCACCTACCAGACGAGCGTCCCCCCGTTGGTCGAGGTGGCCGACGACCTCCGCCGGACCGAGCGGACCGACCTGTTCGAGGTGCGCGCTGCGTCGCCGCAGTACTGGCGCACCGTGGCCCTCGACCAGTACTCGGACACCGCCGGCGGTCAGTGGACCCTGCAGGCGCAGGGCGGCGACATCACCCGTGGTCTCGACCAGCGGGCCCCGGCGACGGCGCTGCGCCAGCGCTTCTCGATCGGTGTGCTCGGGGAGCGCTGGATGCCCGCGGCCTTCGCTCCGGTCGCGGTGAACCGCGCCGACACCCTCGTGGTGCGCGACTCGTCGACCCTCGTGACCGGCGCCCCCACCGTCAGTGGGCTCGAGTACTCGGTGCTGTCCACTCCACCGGCCGAGCCCACCCCGACCCAGCAACGTGACGCCACGCCCCCGCCCGCCGCCCTCGCGTCCTTCACGGCCCTCCCCGCCTCGGTGCCCCCGCAGGTCCGAGACCTCGCTGCGTCGATCACCGCCGGCGCCGCCACCCCCTACGACAAGGCCCGACGCCTGCGCGACTACTTCCGCGGCGGAGCCTTCACCTACGACACCACCGTCGATCTCACCGACGCGGCCGAAGCCACGCTCGAGTTCCTCCGCATCAAGCGCGGCTTTTGCGTGCAGTTCGCGAGCACCTACGCACTCATGGCCCGCGCGGTCGGGATTCCCGCACGCGTCGGCGTCGGCTTCACGCCCGGGACCCCCGACCCGGTGACGGGCCGGTACGTGGTGAGCAACTTCGACGCCCACGCCTGGCCCGAGGTCTGGCTCCCCGGCGTGGGGTGGACGAACCGCTTCGAGCCCACGCCACCCAGCCCCGGCGCAGGGGGCAGCAACCTCCCCGGCGACACCGCAGTCGCCGCGGCCGCCGCACCGGCCACCGCCACGCCACC
>JBJSXO010000243.1:0-7111 GCA_046086425.1 Actinomycetota bacterium
GGCCGCCCGAGGTCGCCCGCCTGGCCGCGGCATTCACGCTGGAGCGGCCGGCCGATCTCGTGGTGTGGAACGACGATCTCCTCCTTCCCCAGCCGACGTTCCGCCAGCACTGCTTGGTGGTCATCGGCGCTCGTGACGCCGGGACCCGAGCCGATCGAGGATGGCTCATCGGCACCGCTGATCACGGGAAGGTGACGGAGTTCTCGGACCGGGTGGCGCTGATCGGGGCGGGCGAAGTGCGCGCCTCGGGATCGGCCGCCGAGGTCGTCGCATCGATGTCCGCGCCGCGCTTCCACTCGTGGCCGGACACCGGAGCGACCGCCTCGTGTCGCATCGTCGAGGTCTCCCTGGTGGACCCGCGCGGGGAGCCGACCGGGGTCGTCCACCCGGGCGATCCGGTCCATCTCGTGATCGATCTCGACGTGGCCGTCCCCGAGACCCAGCCGTTCCTGATCTGCAGCCTCTCTGCGGGGGGCACCCCGTTCGTGGCCGCCAACATGCTCCTCGATGGGTGCCGCCCGGACCTCCTCGCCGGCACGACCCGGGTCGAATGCCGCTTCGAGCGCCTCATCCTGGCCCCGAGAACGAAGTACGCGGTCCGCTTCGCGATCTACGGCGCTGATCGCATGACGGTGGTCTACCCGAAGCGCGAGATCGCGTCCTTCGTGACGGCGGGTTCAGCCGGGGCTCTCGGACTGGAGGGTCCCGAGGCCGAGAGGCGGATCGCGGGCGGCCCACCGGTGTTCACGCCCTACGCGTGGAAGCACGCAGGCGCCGACGACTGGGTCGGGCCTTCGGCTCCCCTCCGACCGACGTGAGCCGTCGGCGATACCCGCCCGAGCGTTCCGCGCGCGCGGTCTCGTGGTCCACCGATGGGCCGATCGGGCGCCGCTGATACGATTCCGGCTCCACTCGGGCGAGTGGCGGAATGGCAGACGCGCTGGCTTCAGGTGCCAGTGAGGGCAACCTCGTGGGGGTTCAAGTCCCCCCTCGCCCACCACGAGAGCCGTCTCGGTTCGGGGACCGGACCGTCGTGCACCGACTTCGGGGTCCCCTGGAGCCGCCCGGGTGGTGCGCCCGTCACCGCCGGAGTTCGAACTCGTGTTTCACGGTGAGGTCGTCGAGCAGGGTGAGCTTCTCGGTGCCCCGGGCGCCGGCGTACTTCCCGGTGCCGCCGACGACGGCGTAGGTGGCGGTCCACCCGGGCTGGGGGAAGGTCCCGATCGGGAGGGTCGAGAACCCCCGCGTGAAGATCCAACCGCCGGGCACTTTGTACCCGATCTTGACGAGGCGGACGTCGATCCCCTCGGAGGCGTCGAGCGCGACCACCTCGGACTGTGCGTAGGCGTCGCCGATCACCGGGCCACCCTGGGTCCGGGAGATGGCATGGACGTGGTGCACCAGGTCGGTGTTGTCCGGCCCGGGTTGGTTCCGGTCGATCACCTGCCGGTCGCGATTGACGGTGTACACGACGAATCGGTCGGACTTGCCGGCCTTGCCTGCGTCGGCGCCGGGGGCGAAGACGACTCCGACCGCGGCGATGACGGCGATGCACCCGAGCGCCCGAACTGCGCGCCGACCCTGACGACGATCCGGTCGACCGGTCGTTCGATCGCAACCCCGAACGCCAATGCTGCTGCCCACGACTTCTCTTCGATTCATCACGTCGGCATGCTACCGGGATCCGGGCAGCGATGCTCGACCGGGGCTTCACCCGCCCGGCCGCACCGACCGTGGTGCCGGTGGTCTTCACGGCCCGCCCCGCAGCCACGCCGCTGCCGCTCGCTGCCTGACGACCACCCCCTTCGTCGTGGCCGTGCTTGCACGGGTCGCGGGGAGCTCAAGGCAGACCGGTAGCGTTTGCGGGGATGACAGTCGCGCGGACTCGACGCCTCGCGTCGGCCCTACTACTGGCCGCCACCTTGATCGTCGCGATTGCCGATCAGGCGCAAGCCAGGCCAGACGTGAGCACGATGCAGAAGAACACGAAGATCTGCTTGGCCGCAGCAAAGTCGACCAAGGTGACCGCCGCCAAGCAGGACAGGGCGTGCGCCAAGGCCCTATTGGGCTCCCTCGTCTGGAATTGCTCCGACGGCTCAACGCTGCGAGGCGTGCCGGTCAAGATCGGGGGGACCGAGAAGCTGGTTGGCCTGCGAGTCGGTTTCCCGCCTTCCGTCTGGAACTCCGAGTACACCGTGACCGACCTCCGGACTGCGTGTGGCGGTGCAATGCAGTAGTCCTCAGTTCCACTCGGCCTCCCTTGCCGCGGCTGCCCGCGCTGGCGATACTCGAGGCATGGACGCAACGACACCGGACCGCACTAGCGGGCCGGGCGGGGCGACCGGTCGACGAGGCGAAGGCGACCATCCCGACAAGTGGGCTGATGCCCACTTACGGCGTGGCAAATCCCCCCTCGCCCACCAGGGCTCGGCGCGTGCTCCCTGGGGTCAGACGCCACGGCGTCCCCGATCCGCTCGAAGGAGATCCGATGTCCTGGTTCGAGGAGTGGAATGCGAGGCTCGTCTGCCTGTTCGACGCCCCGGCTCGTGGTCACGGTGCGGGCGCAAGGCTCCAACCGCTTCGGCATTCTCTACTGGGAGGGCGCCCAGCCTTCGCAGTCGCTCGATGCGTTCCGTGACGGACGGCGGATCGCCAGGGTCAGCGGCTCGACCACCGGCACGGCGACGTGCGTGGTGACACGGCAGTGATCCCCCTCGGCGGCTGGGCCGAGGGGATGGGCTGATCCCCGTCGGCTCAGAGTTCGCCGCCCCCCCGAGGATCTCGCTGCGGAGATCGGTGGCGGTGACTCGTGAAGCCTCTCCTCGGCACCCACGTTGTGGCGTGGGCGTTCCCCGATCCGAAACGACTGTCTGCTCCGAGCGCGGATCGCCGACCCGCGACACCCCATCACCGAGCCCCGTGACGGTCGGCACATCGACTGGTCGCGGGTGGTCTCCGGGAGCACCCCGAACGCCGTGGATGTGGGAAACTCGACGCCCGCCCGACCCCGATTCTGCTGCGGAAGCCGCCCACCGTGGACGACACCGAACGCGCAACGCTCCCCAACTTCTTCGTGATCGGCGCGCAGAAGGGTGGGACCACATCGCTGTACTGGTACCTCGCCCAGCACCCCGAGGTCTTCATGAGCCCGATCAAGGAGCCGGGCTTCTTCGCGCTGGCCGAGGACGCGCCGCCTTCCCCGACCAACCCCGAGAAGCTCCGGAACTGGGCCGACTACCGCGCCCTGTTTGCCGGGGTCACCCACGAGACGGCGATCGGCGAGGCGTCGACCAAGTACCTGTTTCACCGCGTCGTGCCGGAACACCTCCGGACCTTCGTTCCGGACGCGCGTCTCATCGCGATCCTGCGTGACCCCGCCGACCGAGCGTTCTCCGCGTACTCCATGTACGTCGCGCTCGGAGAGGAGGCCCGATCGTTTGCGCAGGTCGTCGACGACGAGCTCGCGGGTCGTCGCGGCTCGTGGCGGTGCCTCGAGATGGGCCGCTACGGCGAGCAGCTCCAGCGGTACTACCGCACCTTCCCTGCGGCGCAGATCCAGGTGCACCTCTTCGAGGACCTGGCGCGCGACACCCCGGGAGTCGTCCGGCGCGTCTACGACTTCCTCGGGGTGGACCCGGAGTTCGTCTTCGACGTCGAACGTCGCAATGTGAGTCGCTACGACGCGCGGTCGCCGGGGGTCGACCGGGTGCTCCGGCAGATCCCGGGGCGTGCCGTGGCGCGACGGCTCGTGTCGCCGGCGGCCTGGGAGCGGGCCCGCCGGGCCTTCCGCCGCCGCGCCAGTCGCGCCCCCGAGTTCCCCGACGAGGTGCGGGCCCGGCTGGTCGAGTACTACCGCGACGACATTGCCGTCACCGAAGCGCTCATCGGACGTGACCTCGCGAAATGGACCGCAGAGCGCTGACCCGTGCCGAGTATGGACCTTTCGACGTTGGCCCGCGGTGACGACCTTCCCGAGGCGGTGGCGGTGCTCGCGCGTGCGTTCTGGCGCGACCCGTTCTTCAGTGCCTTCAGCCGTGACCTGCTCCGGGAGTACCGGTCGCACCCGGGGTTTCAGCGCGCGGGGCTGGTGAGCCCGCTCGCCACCGCTGGCGTGCGCGCGGCGCGGGACGCGGGGACCGCAGCGATGCTCGGCGTCGCGGGGTGGGTACCCCCGGCCCCGGCGGGCTCGGCCCGCCTGCGTCAGGCCCGCGAAGCGCTGCGGCTGGCCCCGACCTTCGTCCGGATCCGGCACCGTCACGTGATGTGGAAGGTGCTCACCGAGTGCGCGCGTCGGCACCCCCCCGTGCCGCACTGGTACCTGGCGGTGCTCGGGGTGGACCCGGTGGCGCAGGGTCGGGGGGTGGGCGCCGCCCTCGTCACCGAGCGCCTCGCCGACGCCGACTCCGCCGGGGTGCCCGTCTACCTCGAGACCCAGAAGCCGGAGAACCTCGCCTGGTACGCCCGGTTCGGCTTCGTGCAGGTGGGAACGGTGGACGTGCCCGGCGCCCCTCGACTCTGGCTGCTCGAACGCGCGCCGCGCTGATGCTGCGGGCCGGGTCGGGCGCGCCTCGACGCCCGGGTGCGGTGTCCTCGGGAAAGGCCGACCGGTCCGAATGTCGGGCGTCGGCAACCCGTGTCGTTGGACCCTGGTCGGCGCCGGGGGTGCGGTGGGAACATGACCGTGAGCACGCTCGGGGTCCCGAGCCGGCTCGGAGCGGCGAGCGAGGGAGGCGAGATGGCCGACGGTTGGCTCGACGAAGTCGGGTACGACGAGTGCCTGGAGTACCTGAGGGACCGGTCGGTCGGGCGGATCGCAGTCGTGGTCGACGACGCGCCGGTCGTCGTGCCGGTCAACTACCGGCTGGTCGAGACCAGCGGGCCCACGTGGGTGGCGCTCCGCACGCGCTCGAGGAACCTGATCGACCACGTGCCGGCGAAGGTTGCGTTCGAGATCGACGACGTCGACACCGCGCGCGACGAAGGCTGGTCGGTGCAGGTACGGGGAACGCTGCTGCGGGTCGATCCCGACGCCGCCGAGTTCCGCGAGCGCTTCGACCCCAGGCCGTGGGTGGCCGACCGTGACGCCTGGCTGGTGATCGAGCCGTTCGCCGTCACCGGGCGGCGGCTGCGGTCCACGGCGCCGGGATGGCTGTTCGATCCGGGCGCGCACGGCTGACGCAGTTCACAGCGCAGTGAACACGGTGCCCCACCGCTCGAGGTGACGGTCGGCGAGCAGTTCGTCCCGGGCGCGTCGGCGCCCGGCGGCACCGAGCCGCTCGGCGTAGGGACGGTCGGCGAGCACGCGGGTGAGGGCGGCACCGAACCCGGCGAGGTCGTGCGGGTCGTCGAGCAACAGGCCCGTCTCGCCGTGGACGACCTGGTCGGGGATTCCCCCGACCCGGCTGGCGACGACGGGCCGTCCCTTCCACATGGCTTCGGCCACGGTCAACCCGAAACCTTCGGCGAGGCTCTTCTGCACCACCACCGTCGCGTGTCGCTGGATCGCGTTGGTGACCAGTGCGACGCGGTCGGGATCGCCCATGGCCTGCGCAGCGAGATGGACTCGGGCGCGCACGGTGGGCGCCAGTGACCGCCACGTGGCCAGGCACTCGTCGAACACGGCGGCCGCCTCGGGGTCGTCGGCCACGCCGTGGACCGCCGGGCCCACGAGCGCGAGATGCGCACCGAGCGACGGGTCGACGTGCTCGGCGAACGCGACCATGACGCCATGCATGTCCTTCATCGCGTCCCACCGGGAGATCTGCACGACGAGCGGCACGTCGAGCGGCGGGCCGAGCCCGGTGCGGAAGATGTCGAGGTGCCGGTCGATGGAGGCCGACGAGCCGTCCCGGCGCGAGTAGTGCACGGCCTCGGTCGCCGAATGCTCGTGCCCGAACCCGGCGAGGTGGAGGATCGAGCGCACCTCGGCGTCGGTCAACGAGCGGTTCTTGGTGGAGAGCGGGTCGATGCTCGGGGGGATGACGTGCACCGTGGACGGGGACAGCCACGGGGGCGCATAGGCGCGCCGGGTGAACACGCACGCGTCGGCGCGGGACACGTACGGGCGGAGGAACGCCCAGGCGTCCTCGGTGTGCTCGTTGGGGGCGTCCCGACCGATGTGACACCGCCACACCACGCGGGCCCCCAGCGCGCGCATCGGCTCGACGAGACCGGCGGTCTGCGGGTCGTGGAGCACGACGACGTCGCCGGGGCTCACTGCGGCGCCCAGCCGCGCCGCGTTCTCGGCCAGCACCGCCTCGTAGTGGGCGCGTTCGGTCGGGCCGAGCACGCCGGCATCCCCGGGCTCGCCGTAGATGCGGTTGTGCACGCGCTTGGTGACGGCGAAGAAGGGCCCGTCGGCCTCGATCACGAACCATCGGGCGTCGATGCCCGCCCCCCGTGCGTACGCCAGCAGGGTCTGGAGCAGCTCGGCCACGCCACCACCCGTGGCGGCGGAGTTGACGTTGACGACCGCCCGCTCCCCGAGACGCGCGCGTGCCGCGGCGGCGGCGTTCTCGAACGCGGCGATGCGCTCGGCGCCGATGACCGGCTCGAGCAGGTGGACGTCGAGCGCGCCGACGGCGACCTCGCGCAGTCGACCCGGTGCGGGCGCAGGCCTCTCGGCACGGGGATCCCGGTCGGACATGGCGCGCCCACGCTACGGCGTGCGGGCGGGGGTCACTCGGCGAAGAGGTCCTCGGCGGTGACCGCGAACGTAGGCCCGGCCGTGCCCCCACCGGCGCCCCCTCCCGCGCCGGTGACCAGGACCCGGGTGCGCGACGGGTCGGTGGGCGTGATCACGAGGATGCGGCTGTTGTCGGTGGCGGCGATCCACTGCCAGTTCGGGGCCCAGAACACCGGACCGAACTGGTAGGTGTACTCGCCGGGTCCGTGCACCGCGAGCAGGGTGCGCGTGCGGCCCCGGGAGGTGAGGGTGACGGTCGCCTTCCCCGACATGGCGTCGAGCGACCAGCGGATGCGCTCCCCGTCTGGGCTGGTCAGGGGCTGGGTCGACTCGTTCGGGACCGACGGCACCGCAGCCGCCGGGACGTCCTCGACAGCGCCCGTGCGGACGTCGACGATCTTCTGCCAGCCGCGGCCCAGCGGCGGT
>JBJSXO010000244.1:0-2128 GCA_046086425.1 Actinomycetota bacterium
TGTCGTGCAGCTTGAGGTCGGCAAACACGCCGTAGCCCAAGTCAGAGAAGCGCGCGAACGCCGCGGGACCGGCTTCGGTGAAGAGCTCGAGACCGACCTTGGCGACGCCGAACCACTCCCCCACCTGCGCGGCCATGGCCTCTGCCGCGGCGAGGTCGCCCACGTCGAGGGCCAGGACGAGACGGTCCCGGACCGCGGGGACGGAACGCGCGGGGAGGTCGGGGGTCACGGGCTCACCTCTCGTGCAGGGCGCCGACGAGGTCGGCGACGCGGGCGACACCCCGGCGCGTGCACCAGTCGACGAGCTCGTCGCGGATGCGCAGGGTGGCGCGGGGATCGAGGAACGTCGCGGTACCGACGCCGACCGCAGACGCCCCGGCGAGCAGCATCTCGACTGCGTCTGCTCCGGTGCTCACGCCGCCGGTGCCGATCACGGGGACGCCGGGCAGGGCACGGGTCACGTCGTGCACGATCCGCAGGGCGATGGGCTTGATCGCCGCGCCCGACAGGCCACCGTTGCCGGCTCCGAGGGCCGGGGCCCGGGCCTCGGCGTCGACCAGGAAGGCCCGCACCGTGTTCACGCAGGTGAGGCCGGTCGCACCGGCCTCCATCGCCGCTGCTGCGATCGGGACCGGGTCGGTGGCGTTGGGCGACAGCTTCGCGAAGACCGGTATTGCGCCCACGACCCCGACCACCGCGCGCACGGTCTCGGCGGTGTCCCCCGGATCGTGGGCCAGCAGGTCACCCGGGGCCGGGCCACCCGCGCCGGCCGAGCCGTGGTGCAGGTTCGGGCAGGACAGGTTGACCTCCACCGCGATACCCCGGGTGCCGCCGCAACCGCCGCCGCGGCCACGACGAAGTCCTCGGTCTCCCGACCCCACACCGACGCGATCACGCGGGCACCTCGCGCCACCAGGGGCGGGAGATCCTCGACCAGCCAGTCGTCGACCCCCGGGCCCTGCAGGCCGATGGCGTTCACCATCCCCCCGGGGCTCGGGTGGAGCCGGGGCGCCGGGTTGCCGTCCCACGGGAAGGGCGCCTGACTCTTGGTGGTGACCGCGCCGAGCCCGGCCGGGTCGCACAGCGCCGCGACCTCGTCACCGTGCCCGAACGTCCCCGACGCCGCGACGATCGGATTGGGCAGCGTCAGCGGGCCGAGCCGGACCGCGGTGTCGACCACTCGGAGGCGCGCGGCGCGAGCCACCTCAGACCCCGAGGCGCATCTGGTGGTCGTCGTGGTACTCCTGCAGCGAGCGCACGATTGGATCGTGCGCACCCTGCTCGGCGATCCCCGCAGCTGCCGCCAGCGCCGCGGCCACGGTCGTGATGCACGGCACCTTGTGCCGGGTCGCGGCGCGCCGGATGTGGTCGCCGTCGGCCCGCGGGCCCCGCCCACGCGGCGTGTTCACGACCAGGTCGACCTCGCCGTTGGCGATCAGGTCGACTGCGTCGGACGCCCCACCGACGGCGGAATCCCCGACCTTGGCCACCACCGCGCGCACGGCCAGCCCGTCGGCGGCCAGCGCTGCGGCGGTACCGGCCGTGGCCACCAAGGCGAAGCCCAGCTCGGCGAAGCGCCGCGCCACGAGCAGTCCGCCCGGCTTGTCCCGGTCGGCGAGCGAGAGGAACACCGTTCCGGACTCCGGCAACGGGCTCCCCGCGCCAGCCTGGCTCTTCGCGAAGGCGAGACCGAACGAGCGATCGATCCCCATGACCTCACCGGTGGAACGCATCTCCGGGCCGAGGACGGTATCGACGGTCGGGAACCGGTTGAACGGGAGCACCGCCTCTTTGACCGCGACGTGGCCGGCGTCGCTCGGCGCGACGAGCAGCCCCTCGGCGCGCAGCCCCGCCAGCGTGGCGCCCGCCATGACCCGGGCCGCGACCTTGGCCAGCGGCACCCCGGTCGCCTTGCTGACGAACGGCACCGTCCGGCTCGCCCGTGGGTTGGCCTCGATCACGTAGACCTCGCCGTCCTTCACCGCGTACTGGACGTTGAGGAGCCCCCGTACCCCGAGCGCATCCGCCAGCGCGCGTGTGTGGCGCTCGATGACCTCCACCGTCGCCGCGCTCAACGTCTGCGGCGGAACGGCGCACGCAGAGTCGAACGAGTGCACCCCGGCCTCCT
>JBJSXO010000245.1:0-16441 GCA_046086425.1 Actinomycetota bacterium
CCCGGTCCCGACCCGACGCCCCACGGCCCACTCGGCCGCTGGTGGCGATCGCGCCTCGGCCGCCCGCTCCTGCTCGAGATCCTGATCTGCGCGAGCGTGTTCGCCGTCTACAAGGGCGCCCGCCTCGTGGCCGAGGGCGACGTCAGCGAGGCCCTCCGCAACGCACGCAAGGTCGTCGACGTCGAGCGCGCGCTCGGGCTGTTCAACGAGGAAAACTTCCAGCGCCTCGCGCTCAACAGCGTGGGCTTCATCAAGTTCCTCAACTCCTACTACCTGTTCGCGCACTTCAGCGTGACGATCGCGTTCTTGGTGTGGCTCTACGTCCGCTACCCCCTCGGCTACCTGTCCGCCCGGAGGGTCCTCGTCATCGTCACGTTCCTCGGGCTGGTCGGCCACGTGCTCTACCCCCTCGCACCACCGCGGATGCTCCACGGATTCGTCGACACCGCTCGGATGTTCGGCCCGTCCGGCTACGGCGACGGTGGCTTCTACGGTGGCCTCGCCAACCAGTTCGCCGCCATGCCCTCGTTGCACTTCGCCTGGGCGGTGATCGTGGCCTGGGGGATCTGGCGCTTCTCGCGGTCGCACTGGCGTTTCCTCGGCGTGCTCCACCCCCTGCTCACACTCGCCGCGATCGTGCTCACGGCCAACCACTACTGGATCGATGCCTTCATCGGTCTGATGCTCGTACCCATCGGGATCGGCGCCGACCGCGTGCTCCCCCGCTGGAACCACCACAACCTCACCCGTGAGGCCCGCTTCGACCTCGCACCCCGGACCACCGTGCCCGTGGCCGAGTCCGCCACTGCGAGCCCGTCGCATGCGCCTGGCGCCCAGGACCACCTGATCTGCGAACGTGGGTCGAGCCTCTAGCATCCCGTCGTGCGGCTCGTCTCCCTCGTCGACCGGCTGCGCACCCGCGTCGCGCTGCGCCACCCACCGAAGTGCCCCGACGGCTGGCACGTGGCGCCCCCCGACTTCGTCGGCCTCGGCGCGCAGCGGTCAGGCACGACCTGGCTCTACTCGCTGATCGCCGCCCACCCCGACGTGCAGGGTGAGGCCACCAAGGAGCTCCACTACTTCCACCGGTTTTGGGCGCAGCCCTTCACCGACGCGGACGCCCGACACTACGCCCGCTTCTTCCCGCGGCCCGCCGGCCGGATCGCCGGAGAGTGGTCACCCGGGTACCTCTCGCACTTCTGGATCCCCCCGCTCGTGACCCGCGCGGCTCCCGATGCGCGGCTGCTGGTGTCGTTGCGCGACCCGGTGGAGCGGTACCGGTCCGGCGTGGTGCTGCAGTCCGAGACCCGCCGGGTCGGAGCCGCCGGGGCCAGTACCGCGTTCCGCCTGGGGTGCTACGGCCTCCAGCTCGAGCACCTGCTGTCCTCGGTCGACCGGTCGCGGCTGCACGTCGTGCAGTTCGAGGCCTGCACACGCGACCCGGCCGCCGAGCTGGCGCGGATCTACACGTTCCTCGGGCTCGATCCCGGCTTCCGTCCCGAGGGCCTCGAACGGCGGGTGAACGCGGCGACGTCGACGAAGCAGGACCTCGATCCGGCGACCCTGGCCGCACTGGTCGACGCGTACGAGCCCGACGTCCGGCGCCTCGTCGCGCTCGATCTCGGCGTCGACGTGTCACGCTGGTCCAACTTCGCCCACTTGGCCTGATGGCCCTGCGCGTCGCGGTCATCGGCCCGCTCGAGTTCCCCGGACGCCAAGGGGGGATGTCGCGACACATCGAGGAGGTCTACGCCCGCCTGGCCGAGCGCGGTCACCGGATCACCGTGTACTGCCACCGAGCGCTCGCCGGCTCGGAGCATCGAGGGATGCGCATCGAGACCGTCCCGGTGATCCCGCGCAGTCCCCTCGATCGGTTCAGCTACAGCATGGCGGCATCGGTGAAGGCCGCCAGGGCCGACGTCGACGTCGTCCACTACCACTCCTACGCGAATTCGGGTTGGTCGTTCCTCCCCCGCCTCCGCGGCCGAACCGTCGTGATGACCTTGCACCGGCTCGAGTGGCTCGACGAGAAGTGGGGGCCCTCCGGGCGGGCCGTCCTCCGCGCCAACGCGTGGATCACCAATCGCTCCGCCGACGCCTTCATCGCGGTGTCGCACGATTTCGAGGAGTACGCCCGCGCCCGCGTACCCCGACGCTCGGCCGTGGTGCACATCCCGAACGGTGTGACCATGCCCGATCGCATCGAGGACGACGCGCCGGCCCAGCTCGGGTACGTCCCCGACGGGTTCCTGCTCGCGGTGAGCCGCCTCGTCCCGGAGAAGGGCCTCGACGTCCTGCTCGACGCGCTCGACCGGATCGCCGGTGACGGCGGGCCGTCGGCGCTCCCGGTGGCCGTGGCCGGGCGCGCCCGCCAGGCAACCCCGTTCTCCACTGCGCTCGCCGCCCGCGCCGAGGCCGCCCACCCTCCGGTCCGGCTGCTCGGCGTGCAGCCCGGTCCCGTCGTGCACGGCTTGTACCGGGGCGCGCGAGCCCTCGTCGCACCGTCACGACGGGAGGGGAACCCGCTGACCGTGATCGAGGCGATGGCCCACGGTCTGTGCGTCGTGGCCAGCGACATCCCGCCGCATCGTGAGCTCCTCGGCGACGCGGGGATCCTCGTGCCGGTCGGCGACGCCGCCGCCCTCGCCGACGCGCTGCGCCGGGTGAGTGCCGACCCCGCCGAGGCCCATGCACTCGGCGCACGCGCTCGCGCCCGCATCGAGCAGGGCGGCTATCGGTGGGACGGGGTCGCGCTGCGCACGGAGGCCGCGCTGGAGTCCGCGGTCTCGGGCACCTGATCCGGCGGCGGATCGACTGCGGCATCCATCGGTTCGAGGGGATCCGAGCCGAGCCGCACGAGCAGGCCCACCATCACCGCGACGAAGACGTAGAGCGCGACCGCGGGGATGGCTACTCCCGAGTCGTTGAGGGCGTAGCCGGCGACGGCGAGCACCGTGAACCCGACGAGTGACGCGCGCAACTGGGGCACTCGCGCAACGAGGGCCACCGTGCGGGGTCGGCCTCGCCACCACAGGTACGCGGCGAAGAGCACGCCGATGACGATCATGACCCGCCATGCCGAGGTCGTCCACGTGTCGAGGTTGCGGTTGAGCTTGCGGAGGATCACATCGGTGATCTCGGAGTACCCGCGCTCACGCGCGTTGGTGAGCAGACGCCCGAGGTGCGTCCGATCTTGCGCAGGACGGGCCAGGTCCACTACCGCCACGACCCCCACCACGGCCAGCGCGGCGACCGCCAGGCCGAGCACCGTACGCCACCGGATGCGCGCGCCGCCCAGCAGCAGACCGGTCACCAGGTATGCGACGGTGAGCGAGAGCGCGCCCCCGACGTCACCACCGAACATCGGTGCTGCGTCGACCACCAGAGCGACGAACATGAGCGCACTGGCCACGGCTACCCCGCGTCGGCCGCCCACCCGGTGGGCCACGAGACCGGCGAGGAAGACAACGCTCGCACCCAGGAACGCGTACGCGACGTTGCCGATCCCGGCGAAGCGGACCCCGATCGAGGGTGTGTAGCCGAAGGCCGTGCTCAGTTGGAGACGAGCGCCCGTGACCAGGTCGAGCGTGAGGATCGCGACGAGCACCACGAGGCCGATCGACGTCGGCCGGGTGACCCCCTTCCGGGTACGACCGGCCCCGGCGATCTCGTAGAGCGCACCGAGCGCGAGCGCCACCCCGGCCAGGAACACGAAGTACGGCCCCACCCCGGCGTCGTGCATCGGCAGGAGCCGGGCGAGGTAGACGGCGGGCACCAACCCCAGCAGCCACGACGAGCCGAAACGGGCGAACCCACGCCACGGACCGCGCCGCTCGACCTCCCAGGTGACGATCGCGGCGATGGCCACGAGGCCGGCGAGCACGGTCGCGAGGACAGTGACCGGAGTGAGCACGCGATCGCGGAACAGCGCGGCATCGGTCTCGTCGATCATGCGGTCGATCCGGTGCTGCGCGGTCCCCGAGGCCGAACCCACGGCGAAGGGGCGACCGTTCATCGAACTCGGTCGGGGAATGTCGAGGATCCGGAGAATCGACGGTGCGACGTCGACCAGCAGCACGAACCCGTTCCGCCGAGTGCTCGACGACTTCATGAGCCCGGGGTCGATCCCCGGTGCCCGAACCCCCACGAGGGTCAGTCCCTTCGTGACCCGCGACCCGTACGGGCTGACCACCACCACCGCGTCCCGAGCCGGGTCCACCTCGGCGAGGAGCGCGCCGACCAGATCGTCGGTGCGGTGCAGGGCTTCGTCGAATGCAGCCGCGTCCTGTGTCGCGACTGCGGGTGGTCGCGACGCCACCGACCGGACGAGATCCGAGCCCTCCACCATCACCACCGACTTGGGACTCCACACGGCGCGAAACGCCTCCAGCACGGCATCGTTGTCGAGCCGGAGGCCGAACGGGGCGCGAGCATCACGCTCGAGCAGCCGGCGGCTGACGTCACCACCGTCGACCGTGCCGTCCCCGGTCATGAGGCCGGCCACCTGGTAACGGCGGTATCGGGGCAGGTCGTCGTCGGGAACCGATCCATCACTGTTGCCGATCACCGCGCTTCGGTACCCCGCGTCGCGCAACGCAGAGCCGAGGGCGCCGATGCTGCTACCTCCCGCTTCGGCCTCGTTGACGTCGGTGAGACCCACGATGCCGAGTTGGACGAGGCCGCGCGCCCGCGTGACCCCGGTCCGCCGGGTGAAGGCCGCGCCGGCACGGTCGTCACCGAAGCGCTCGTCGACCCCGAAACCCATGCCGTCGGACGCGGTGTCAGTCCCCTTCGAGCGCTTGCCGGCGCCGAGCGTCAGGTATCCCGCCGCGAACCCACCACCGCCACTGCGCGCGGTCAGGTTGGCCACGGCCGAGTCGGCCAGGAGGCGCTTCAGGTTGGGCGCGTCGGCCCGCTCGAGGTCCGCCCAGCCCACGTGGGGTACGGAGACGACCAGCACGCGCTCGACGGATCGGGACGGCTCGAGCGCCGTCCGCGCCGTCGCGGCATCCGCCGGGGCTGCCGCGACGCCCATCACCGCGACAATCGCGACCAGACCTGCGACACCGAGCGCGATCCCGGAACGCATCGTCCGCACGAGCATCCGCACCAGGCCTGCCGCGCCGCCTGCCACACGGGTCCGTCGCGCGACGTGGTCGGGCGCGACAATGGACAGGACAGTGGGCACGGACATCGGCAGTGATCGGTAGCCTAGCCCCTTGGCTCGCAACGAACCTGCGCACGCGTCCTCCGCATCATCCGATGCCGAGCCCCGGCGAACGGTGCTGCGAGGCCTGGGCTTCACCAGCATCGGGTACCCGCTGAACGTTGCGTTCATCTTCTTCACCCAGGTACTCGCAGCCCGGCTGCTCACTCGCGACGACTTCGGCAGCTACGCGCTCGCAGTGAGCATCTTCAGCACGGTGGCGCTGATCATGCAGTTGGGGCTGCCCCACTCCATGCTCCGTCGTGCCTCGGCATCCCTGAGCGACGGGCGCGGCAGTGCCGTGCGCAACGAGATCGTCTCGGCGTTCATCCTCGCCACTGCCGCAGCGGTGGTCATCGCCGTCGCGTTCGCATCACCGATCGGGCGCGAGGCACTCGACGCCGTCTTCTCGGAGACCGGCGTTGCGCTCTTCGCCGGGCTCATCGGCGTCCGCACCGGACTCCGCATCCTCGAGAACCTCGTTCCCGAGGCGTTGCGGGCGTTCCGGGCCTTCCTCGCGGTCTCCGTCTACGACGGTCTGCTGACCAACTTCCTGCTGCTCGTTGCGCTCACCGTGGTGCTCCTCGCCGATGGCAGCCCCGACGCCGCCGACCTGATGGCCCTCAGCGTGGCCACGGCCGCGGTGGCGCTGGCCCCCGCCGGTTGGGCCATCCACCGCAAGCTGCGCGTCCTCGACCATGAGCGGCTGCGGATCCACAACCCACTCGAGCCCGCGATGTGGATGGTGACGGTCGGTCGGGCTCTGCTCTCGCAGCTCGACCTCCTTCTCGTCGGTGTGCTCGCAACGAGTGCACAGGTGGCGACGTATGCGGTCCCGTTTCGCCTTGCGCTGTTCGTCGGCTTCCCCCTCATCGTCGTCAACCAGGTCGTGCCACCGCTCATCGCCAGCTGGCACGCAGGAGGAGCGGTCGAGCGGCTCGAACGTACGCTGCGCGCCACTGCCGGGCTTGCGTTCCTCGGGGCGCTGGCGATCGCGGCCGTCTACGTGATCGCCGGCCGACTCATCATCGGTGAGTTGTTCGGCGCAAAGTACGAGGACGGGTACACGGTCCTGCTCATCCTCTCGGCGGGTCAGGTCCTCCAGACCTACGCCGGTTCGTGCGGCTTCGCACTCATGATGACCGGGAACCAGCGCGCCTACGCCTGGCTGCTCGGCATCAGCACGATCGTCACCGCTGCCCTCGACATCGCGGCGTTCCAGGTGTGGGGCATCGAGGGCATCGCCCTGGCGACTGCGGTGTCGCTGACCGTCCAGAACTTCGTCCAGGCCGCGATGCTCCGGCGACGGACCGGGTTCCACTCCATCGCCGACGTTCGGCTGGCGCTGACCGAGGGTGTCTCCACGCTTCGCCGAACGAGCCGGCGCGGGCGTGCACGCGCCGGAGCCGCCGAGGTGGCCGCCTCAGGTGGTCCAGGGGAGCTCGACCCCCAGGAGTGAGGCCAGCCGCGCGTCGAACGGACCGAAGTACTCCCGCAGACGCGCGTCGAGGTCGGTCGCCGGCGGGGCATAGTCACCGACGTTGCGGTCGGGGACGGGGGTCAGGTCGGCGTCGGGGAGCCCGAGGAACGCAAGCACCTCGGCCGGGACCCGACCGGCCCGCAGCGCGTCGGAGGTCAGCACGAGGAGCTGGGCCCGGGGGAACACGGCCAACCAGCGTTCGAGCTGTTCGGCGTACCGACCCCGGGCCAGGTAGCCGCGACGGCGAGCCGGGCACGCCGGGGCGTCGTACCACGCCCGGTCCTCCGGCGGCGCGAGTGGCTCTGCGGCGGCGGGGTCGAGCGCCTCGGCAATCGGCCGGGTCTCGTCGCCGACCCGGACCGCGTGGTGGTACCCGGAGATCGCCCGGGCCACCGGGTCGCGCAGGACCGCGATCAGCCGGGCCTCGGGGACCACCGCCCGGAGGCGCTCCGGGACGGCCGGATGAAAGAGGTAAAAGGGAGTGGCCTCGCCGGTCAGGGCCTGTCCGGTGCGGGCGGCCACCGCGTCGAGAGCCGCCCGGCGCGGGAACCACGCCCGATAGCGCTCGGGCGAACGAGGTGGGCGATCGAAGAAGTGCACCTCCTTGCGCAGCGCCGGGAGCACCGACGGGTGCGCCGCCAGTTGGCCGTACAGCGAGGAGGTCCCGGCCTTCTGCGCCCCGATCACCACGAGTTCGGGGAGGGCCCGCCGCCGAGGATCGACGCGGGCCGCGCCCAGGCGGAGTCCCCGCCACGCCCGATCGGCCTGGTGCCCGAGCTCGGCACGCGCCGAGGTCCGGGCGGCCGGGCTCACCGGTACCCTCGGCGGTTGTGCGCACCCGGCTGCGGAAGCCCACCCTCGCCCGGTTGCCCCAGGCGGCACGGGTCCTCACGGCGGTCGCCCTCGTGCTCGGGACGGTCGCGGTCGACGGGGTCCCGGTGGCCGCGGCGGCGAACGGACGCAATCCGTGGGCGGGGACCCGCCTCACGGAGGTCGCCGACGTCGGCGGGGGCACGGCGCTCGCCTGGCGACCCGACGACCGGGTGCCGTACCTCGCTCGCCAGTCCGGCCAGGTGGTGCCGCTCGTCGACGGTCGGGCCGGTGCGCCGGTGCTCGACCTGCGCGAGCAACTCGCCACCGAGGGTACGGAGCAGGGCCTTCTCGGCCTGACCTTTGCGCCCGACGGCCGGCACCTCTACGTCTACTTCACCGCGACCGGCGGCGTGAACACGCTGGCCGAGTACCCCGTCACGTCGAGCCCGCGCGAGCCCCTGCGGGTCACCGCGAACCGCGGTCGCACGCTGCTGCGGGTGGCCCACGTCATGACCAACCACAACGGCGGCCATATCGCGTTCGGACCCGACGGCCTGCTGTACGTCGCCATGGGCGACGGGGGCGGTGCTCCGGGATCGGGGCCGGGACAGGTCCCGGGGGGCAACAGCCAATCGTTGGACACCCTGCTCGGCAAGATCCTGCGCATCGACCCGGCACCGTCGGACGGGAACCCCTACACGCTACCGGCGGACAACCCCTTCGCCGCCGGAGGGGGCCTCCCCGAGATCTGGCACACCGGCCTGCGCAACCCATGGCGCTTCTCGTTCGACCGCGCAACCGGAGACCTCTGGATCGGTGACGTCGGCCAGGACACCTGGGAGGAGATCGACACCGTGCCCGGCACGGCTCGGGGACTGAACTTCGGGTGGCCGCGGCTCGAGGGCCGACGCCCCTACCTCGCGAGCAAAGCACCCGATACCGTGCTGCCCGTCCACGAGCTGGCCCATGAGTCCGGCTACTGCTCGATCACCGGCGGGGTGGTCTATCGCGGTGACGCGATCCCTGCGCTCCGCGGGCACTACGTGTTCACCGACTTCTGCAAGGGTGAGCTCGAGTCGATCCGGGTCCGAAACGGTCGCGTCACCGCCCGCCGCTCGTCAGGCCTGGGGGCGGCACGTGTCAGTTCGTTCGCCGAGGATCCCGATGGTGAGATCTACGTGGTCTCCCAGGAGTCCGGCGTGTTGCGCGTCGAGCGTCGCTGACGCCAAGGTGGGGCCCATGCGAACCCCACGAACGGTCCGGTCGGTTGTCGCCGGAGCGGCGCTGGCCGCAATCCTCGTCACGCTCGTCGCCGCCCCCGCCGCCGCGGGCACGGGACCTGCCGGCGGCACCGACCGGAACCGCCGGATCGGGATCGGGGACCTCGAGGTCCCCGCAGGCACGTCGGTGAACGGACCGCTCGTCGGCATCGACGGGCGCGCCCAGGTCGACGGCACCGTGGACGGTGCGGCGATCGTCGTTCGGGGGACTCTCGTCGTGTCATCCGACGGCGTGGTCGACGGCGACGTGCTCATCCTGCGCGGCGACGCACGGATCGACGGTCGCGTCGACGGTGACGTGACCGTTCTCCGCGGCCGAGCCGTGCTGAGTGCAGGAGCCGTCGTGCGCGGCAACGTGCGCTCGACCGAAGCCCCGAGCATCGCCCGCGGCGCACAGGTCGACGGCGACGTCCGGTCCATCGACGTCGTGGGGATCGTTACTGCGCTCGGCGCCGGATTGCTGCTGCTCTGGTGGCTTGCGGTCACGGTGTCCACCGCTGCGCTCGGCGCGATCCTGCTCGTCCTGTTCCCCCTCGGGTTCGAGACCGCCGCCGGGGTCGGTCGCCGGCGGTGGTGGAGCCCGCTGCTGATCGGGCTCGCGATCGTGCTCGGGCTTCCTGTCGTCGGCGTTGTCGCGCTGGGCTCCCTGGTCGGTCTGCCCCTGGGCCTCGGCGTGCTCGGAGCCCTCGGCCTTCTTCACACGGTGGGCTATGTCGCCGGGGCGTTCTTCCTCGGACGGCTCATCCTCCGCGCGCCGAAGTCCCGCTTCGGGGCCTTCTTCCTCGGTTGGGCGATCCTGCGGATCCTGGCCCTGGTGCCCCTGCTCGGTCTGCTCGCGTGGATCGTGGCGACGGCCGGAGGTGTCGGGCTGCTCGTGGTCGCCGGCGTGGGCGCCGGGCGCGGGTCACGCCGTGGGGATCCCGACGCGCCACCCGCACCGACCGTCCCGACCGCCCCGACCATCCCGGCTCCGGAGGTCACCCCATGACCACCCTGCGACTGTGGTCCGACGAGATCGACGCCATGCGTCCGGAAGCCCGCGAGGCGGTGGCGGCGGGCTTCGGCGTGCTCGCCGAGATGCTCGGTCGCGAGGGCACGCCCCCGAGCGATCCCTCCGAGCGCGCCGCTGCGCAACGGGCGACCTACGACCGCAACTTCCCGGCGGCACCCGAGGGGACCGATCGGGAGATCGCCGGGGTTCGGTGCCGGCTCTTCCTCCCCGACGGGCCAGCGCAGGCCGTGTACCTCCACTTCCACGGGGGCGGAATGGTGGTCGGCAAGCCCGAGATGAACGACCTCGGGAATCGCGCCACGGCGCGAGCCCACTCCGTCGCCGTGGTGTCGGTCGACTACCGCCTGGCCCCCGAGCACCCATACCCCGCCGGACCCGACGACGGCGTCGCCGTCGCGGCGTGGCTGCTCGAGCACGCGGAGGCCGAGTTCGGGTCGTCGCGACTGATCCTCGGCGGTGAGTCGGCCGGTGGGTACATGGCCGCCGCCGTCTTGTTGCGCATGCGCGACGACCTGCGCGCGATCGATCGTGTGCTCGGGGCCAACCTCGTCTTCGGCGTCTTCGACTGGGGTCGGTCACCGAGCCAGCGGGGGATCCGCCCGAGCGACGGGCCCGACATCCTCGACCCCGAGGGCATCGAGTTCTTCGTCGACTGCTACCTGCCCGGACGCACCGACGAGCAACGGCGGGACCCTGCCGTCTCACCGGCGTTCGCCGATCTGAGTGGCCTCCCGCCCCTGCTGTGCAGCGTGGGAAGCGCCGACCATCTGCTCGACGACACGCTGCTGCTCGCGTCACGTGCCGCAGCCGCCGGCACGCCGGTCGACCTGTTTGTCGCCCCCGACATGCCCCACGGCTTCGGTGCCTTCCCGTGCGGGATCTCCACTGCATGGCTCGCCACCACGAACGCCTGGTTCACACGCGTGCTCGCCGGCTGACGTGTACCGACCTCCCGCGTGAGCGAGATCGCGCACGAGCGGCGCGCCCTTGCGATCTTCGTCACCGGAGCGACGATCTCCAACGCCGGGTCGTTCATGCAGGCGACCGCAGTGCCCTTCGTCCTGTACCAGCTCACCCACTCGAACGCGTGGGTGGGTGCGGCTGCCCTCGCCGCGCTCGGGTTCTCGGTGCTGATCGGTCCGGTGGCCGGCATCTCCATCGACCGCTTCTCCCAGAAGTCGGTGCTGACGGTCGGTCAGGTCGTCCAACTGGCGTCGGCCCTCACCCTGACGGTGATGGCCGCGACCGACACCCTCCGGCCGTGGCCGATGTTGGTGCTGATCGCGATCGGCGGCATCGGATCCGGCTTACAGTTCCCGGCCGCCCAGTCGTTCGTGCCGACGATCGTCGCGGCACCCCGTGTCGCCACCGGCGTCCGCTTGACCTCACTCGGGCTCACGGTCTCCCGCACCGTAGGTCCGGCGCTCGCCGGTGTGCTCCTCACGCTGACGAACGCGACCACCTTGTTCGCGCTCAACGCGTCGACATTCGTGATCTACCTCGTGCTGCTGTGCTTCCTGCACCCCCGCCGGAACCGCGCGCACGGGACGACCAGCACCTGGCTCCGTCAGTACCGCGCCGCCGTTGCCTACGCACGGGACCGGCGCAGCATCGTGAGCCTGCTCGTCATCGGCGTGGTCGGGTCGATGTTCGGCGCGTCGATGGGGTTCCTCCTGCCCGGGATCGCCGACCTCTACGGTGCCGGGGCGGGTGGAGTCGGCGCGCTCGCCGCGATCTACGGGCTCGGCGCGGTCCTCGGGACCTCCACCCTGATCCACCTCGGCGATCGGCTCGCCCGCCGTCACGCCACCCGTGTCGGCTTCCTCGCCTACGGGGCCGGTGGTCTCCTGGCCATGGCCACGGGCTCGCTCGCGGTCGGCCTCGGCGCGTTCGTCCTCGTGGGCGTGGGCTACGCCCTCTGGCTCACGTCGATCGGCACTGCGCTCCAGGTCCAACTCACCGACGCCTACCGCGGCCGGATCACCACCTTCTACGTGACCGCGGTCGTCGGCGGGACCCCGATCGGTGCCGTCGTCGGCGGCTGGCTCGGCGACCGGGTGGGCCTGCGACCCGTGCTGTCGGCCTACGGCGTCGTGCTCGTGCTCCTCGGGACCCTCGGTGCCCGCCGGATGCACTTCGATCGTCTCGACGTGACCGGACCCACGCCGGCCGACCGCGGCGGGGATCCGCCGGCCTGATCCAGGGCCGCGGCGCGGGTTACCCTGGCCCGTCCGCGAAGGAGAGTGACGAGATGCGCGTCCACGTCGAGGTCGAGAAGTGCACCGGCCACGCCCGCTGCTGGTCGATTGCGCCGGAGGTCTACGAGCTCGACGACCTCGGCTACAACGTCACCGCCGTGCGCGAGGTGCCTCCCGGGCTCGAGGAGGCAGCCCGCAAGGGTGCGCTGGCCTGCCCGGAGCAGGCGATCACCGTCGAGGAGTAATCGAAGCACACCCCGCCGCGTCGACACCGCTCAGGAGTCGGGCAGGTACCAGGCGTGCGGGGCGACGAGCGCGTCGACTGCCGCAGGACCCCAGCTCCCCGGTGCGTAGGGCAGCACCGACGGCGGTGCGGCGAGCAAGGGCGCAGCGATCTCCCACAGCCGTTCGACGCCCTCGGCGCGGTTGAACAGCATCCCCTCACCGAGCATCGCGTCGTGCAGGAGGCGCTCGTAGGCCTCGAGCTCCTGACGGGGATGGAAGCTCTTGCGGTACTCGAAGTCGAGATGGGCCTCGCCAAGGGTCATCGCCGGACCGGGCTCCTTGGACACGAAGTTCACCCGGATGCTCCCGGGCTCGCCGATCTCGAACACCAACTGGTCGGACCGGGTCCCCGCGTTCTCCGGGAACAGGTGGATCGGCGCGTGCTTGAGGCTGACGGTGATCACCCGGCGGCCGTCGGCCATGCGCTTCCCCGTGCGCAGGTAGAACGGCACGCCGTCCCAGCGTTCGTTCTCGATTCGCGCCTCCACGGCGACGAAGGTCTCGGTATCCGAGTCGGTGGCGACGTCGGGGATGTCCCGGTAGCCCTCATACTGGCCCCGCACCACACGAGTGGGGTCGAGCGGGAGCATGGCGTCGAACACGCGCTGCTTCTCGGCCGCCAAGGCGTCCGCGGTGAAGCCGGCTGGGGTCTCCATGGCCACGAAGCCCATCGCCTGGAAGAGGTGCGTCACGATCATGTCGCGAAACGCCCCGGTCTCTTCGTAGAACTTCGCGCGGTTCTCCACCCCGAGCGTCTCGGGCACGTCGATCTGCACCTGGGTCACGTGTTGGGAGTTCCACACCGGCTCGAAGAGGCGGTTCGCAAAGCGGATCGCGAGGATGTTCTGCACGTCCTCCTTGCCGAGGAAGTGGTCGATACGGAAGATCTGATCCTCCTCGAACACCGAGTGCAGCAGCACATTGAGCGCCTTGGCCGAGTCCAGATCGGTGCCGAAGGGCTTCTCCAGGATGACGCGCGTTCGCTCGCCCGCAAGGTCGTTTGCGCCGATCGCCGTCACTACGTCATTCATCGCGAACGGTGGGACCGATAGGTAGTGCAGCACCCGCGTGCCTGCGCCGATGTGCTTCGCCGCGTCGTGCACTGCGGTGGCGAGATCACCGAGATGGGGCGGATCGCTGACCACGTAGTCGAGACGTTGCACGAACTGGTCCCAGGCCCGTCCGGTGGGCTTGTCCCGGCCGAACTGCTCGACGGCGTCCTGCGCGTGGGCGCGGAACCCGTCGGTGTCCATCGGGATCGGGGACGTGCCGATGATCCGGAACTTGTGCGGCATCAGGCCTGCGCGGTGCAGCCGGGCGAACCCGGGAATGAGCTTGCGGGCGGCCAGGTCGCCAGTGGCGCCGAAGAGGACGACGACGTGGTCGTCCGGCCGGCCGTTGTGCTCGACGGTCACCGGCTCAGCCCGCCTTCTCGTCGTGGCCGCCGAACTCGTTGCGCATGGCCGACAGCAACTTGGCGGTGAACTCGCCCAGGTCGCGGGACTCGAAGCGCTGGTTCAGCGCGGCGGTGATGACCGGCGCGGGGACGCCCTCGTCGATCGCCGCGAGCACCGTCCAGCGGCCCTCACCCGAGTCGCTCACCCGACCCGCGAACTTCCCGAGGTCGGGCGACTGCGCCAGTGCGTCGGCGGTGAGGTCGACGAGCCATGAACCGACCACCGAGCCGCGGCGCCACACCTCGGCGACCTCGGCGACGTCGATGTCGTACTGGTAGTACTCGGGACTGCGCAGCGGTGTGGTCTCGGCGTCGATCTCCTGGGTATGGGTGCCCGCGTCGGCGTGCTTGATGATGCTCAGGCCTTCGGCGATCGCGGCCATCATCCCGTACTCGATGCCGTTGTGGACCATCTTCACGAAGTGACCGGCGCCGCTCGGGCCGCAGTGGAGGTATCCGTTCTGCGCCGTTCCATCGGTCCGGGTTCGCGCCGGGGTGGGCTCGGCGCTCCCCTCGCCCGGCGCGATGGTCCGGAAGATCGGGTCGAGTCGGGCCACGGCGGTGTCATCACCACCGATCATGAGACAGAAGCCGCGCTCGAGTCCCCATACCCCGCCGCTGGTCCCGCAGTCGACGTAGTGCACGCCCTTGGCGGTGCACTGGGCGGCTCGGTGGATGTCGTCGTGGTAGTAAGAGTTTCCCCCGTCGATGATGGTGTCGTCGGGCGCCACCAGCTCGAGGAGATCGTCGACGGTTCCCTGCACGTACCCGGCGGGAACCATGATCCAGATGTTGCGCGGTGCGTCGAGGGCCTGTACGAACTCGGCGAGCGAGGATGTACCGGTGGCACCTTCGGCGACGAGCGCGTCGACCGAGTCCTTGCTCACGTCGTACACGACGCAGGAATGACCGTCCCGCTGGAGACGCCGTACGAGGTTGGCGCCCATGCGCCCCAGGCCGATCATTCCCAGCTGCATCGGGTGTTCGGTCGCCATCGGGATGTCTCCTACTGCTGCGAGAGCTGCCGGTACTTCCGGATCAGCGCGTTGGTGGACGAGTCGTGCTCGAGGGCGGGCTCGGTGTCGGCCATCAACTGCGGGGCGATCGCCTGGGCGAGCGCCTTGCCGAGCTCCACGCCCCACTGATCGAACGAGTCGATCCCCCAGATCGCACCCTGTGTGAACACGCTGTGCTCGTAGAGGGCGACGAGCGTCCCGAGCTGGAACGGAGTGAGGACCTCGGCGAGGATCACCGACGTCGGCCGATTGCCCTCCATCACCCGGTGCGGCACCACGGAGGCCGCCGTACCCTCCGCGCGCACCTCGGCGTCGGTCTTGCCGAACGCCAGAGCCTGGGCCTGGGCGAAGACGTTGGCGGTGAGCAGGTCGTGGTGCGGACCCAGCGGGTTCAGGGACCGCCCGAAGCCGATGAGGTCCAGGGGGATCATCGTGGTGCCCTGGTGGATCAGTTGGTAGAAGCTGTGCTGGCCGTTGGTGCCGGGCTCGCCCCAGTAGATCGGGCCGGAGTCGGTGTCCACTCGGGCGCCGTCGAGTTTCACGGACTTGCCGTTGCTTTCCATGGTGAGCTGCTGGAGGTAGGCGGGGAAGCGCTTGAGGTATTGCTCGTAGGGGAGGACGGCGGCGGTTTGGGCGCCGAAGAAGTCGTTATACCAAACGGCGAGGAGGCCGTGGAGGGCGGGGATGTTCCGCTCGAAGGGGGCGGTGCGGAAGTGCTCGTCCATCTCGTGGAAGCCGGCGAGCATTTCGCGGAAATTCGCGGGGCCGATGGCGACCATGGTGCTGAGGCCGATGGCGGAGTCCATGGAGTAGCGCCCGCCGACCCAGTCCCAGAAGCCGAACATGTTCGCGGTGTCGATGCCGAACTCGGAGACTTTTTGGGCGTTGGTGGAGACGGCGGCGAAATGTTTCGCGACGGCGGCCTTGTCGCCCCCGAGGCCGGCGAGGGACCATTCGCGCGCGGTGGCGGCGTTGGCCATGGTCTCGAGGGTGGTGAAGGTTTTCGAGGAGACGATGAAGAGGGTCTCGGCGGGGTCGAGGCCGTGGACGGCTTCGGCGAAGTCGGTGCCGTCGACATTCGAGACGAAGTGGAAGGAGAGGTCGCGCCGGGAGTAGTGGCGGAGGGCTTCGTAGGCCATGACGGGGCCGAGGTCGGAGCCGCCGATGCCGATGTTGACGATGTTTTTGATGGGTTTGCCGGTGTGCCCTTTCCAATCTCCGGAGCGGATGCGGTCCGAGAAGGCGGCCATTTTGTCGAGGACGGCGTGGACTTCGGGGACGACATCGGCGCCGTCGACCTTGATGGAGGCGGTGCGTGGGGCGCGGAGGGCGGTGTGGAGGACGGCGCGGTTCTCGGTGGTGTTGATTTTGTCGCCGCGGAACATGGCGTCGATGCGGCCGCGGAGGCCGGCGGCGTTCGCAAGGTCGATGAGGTGCGAGACGGTCTCGGCGGTGATGAGGTTCTTCGAGTAGTCGAAGAAAATGCCGGCGGCTTCGATTTGGAATTTTTCGGCGCGGGCGGGGTCGGAGGCGAAGAGGTCGCGGAGGTGCGGGAGGGATTCGCGTTGGGATTCGAGGGCTTGCCAGGCGGGTGGGTTGGTCATGGTGGTAGGTGAGTTTTAAGTTTTAAGAATTAAGTTTTAAGGAATGGGGTCACGCGGAGGGTGGTGGAATTTTCTTGGTGGCGGGAACCGC
>JBJSXO010000246.1:0-8978 GCA_046086425.1 Actinomycetota bacterium
TCGGTCGCCACTGGCGCGCTCGCCGGTCTGTTCGTGTTCGAGGTGCTCGACACCAGCGGCGATCCGGTGCCACTTGCGACTGCGGTCGTCACCGCAATCGCAGCGGGTGGCTTCTGGCAGCTGCGGGACCGCCCGCTCCAGCACGCCCTCGTCTTCCTAGGTCTCGCGGTGTCGATCGGGGTCGCGATCGCGTGGGTCGGCACCGGCAACGTGACCGGCTTCGTGGGGCTCGCCCTGTGGCTGTTCGGTGGCGCGTGGGCCGCCCTGGCGTGGCGGCGCCGCGTCCCACCCGCGATCGTGGGGTTCCCGCTCGGCATCGTGCTGACGCTCGTGGCGTCGGGGATCGTCGGCGGTCAGGTCGAGTGGCTCGCGCCGCTCCTCGGGTTGGCCACGGCCGCGGCCTGGGTGGGCGCGGGCGTCCTGAGCAACGAACGGTTGTCCCTCGCGCCCGGAGTGGTCGGGGTGTTCGTCTTCCTCCCGTGGACCCTCGGGTACTTCTTCGGCGAGGCGCTGGGCGCGCCGGCGATCGCGATGCTCTCGGGAGCGCTGCTCCTCGGGGTCGTCGTGCTCCTCCTCCGCCGCAGCCGTAGCGGGGGCGCCGGGCGAACGTCGGGTGGTCACTTCCACCCGGTGCCCGCGCCAGGTCAGCCCGGGGCCAGCCGGTAAACGAGGTTGCCAAGAGGCAACCCGGTCAGGTGGACGAGGGTTTGCGTTGCTCGCTGCGAACTCGTCGGTGAGGCGGTCCGGTGTGGCGCGCTCGAACGCCGTCGTCGCGGGGAGCGCCCGGTCGGGGAGCCGGTTCTCGATCCGCCCGATCGTCTCCTGCGGCGAGCGCACCCACGACCGCGACTTCTGGTCCGGGTTCGGGCTGTGCGCGACGCGCCGCAGTTGCCGGTGCATCACGCAGCAGGCCCCGCGCGCCGGGGCGACCTACGCGAGCCGGCCGGCACTGCAGTTGCCCGTGCGCGGGTGGATCCACTGCTCGTGGTCCCGGGCCCAGTCCCCACGGGAGAGCACGACGGTGCGTGCCCGGCGCGACTCCCCGACGGAGGTTTCCCCGACGGCGTCGGACGATAACGGTGCGCGGGCGTCAGCCCACCGCGTCGAGGAGGTACGAGGTCATCGAGAGGGAGCCGAGCGTGCATCCACCGACCAGCACCTCGGGGGTGAGGTTGCGCGCAGCGGCGATGCCGGCAACGTACGCAAGCGGGAGGAAATGGTCGGGAGTGGGAACGGCGAGCGGGTAGTCAGGGTGCTCCCGGAGCCGCTCGAGCTCCGCCGGCGCGCGCTGGAGCGGCTCGGTGGTCGCAGTGTCGAAGCGCTCGGCCCAGTCGGCGCCGCGTTCGCCGGCTCCCCATTCGATACGGCCGAGGTTGTGCACGATGTTCCCGCTGGCGACGATCATCACGCCGGTGTCGAGGAGGGGGGCGAGCCGGGCCCCGAGGTCGACGTGGTACCCGATCGGCTTGGTCGCGTCGATCGAGAGCTGCACGACGGGGACGTCGGCGCGCGGGAACACGTGGGCGAGCACCGACCACGTCCCGTGGTCCAGGCCCCAGCTGTCGGCGTCGAGACCGACCCACACGGGGGCCACCGTCTCGACGATCTCGGCGGCGAGCTCGGGTGCGCCGGGCGCCGGGTACTCGACGTCGAACAGCGCTTTCGGGAAGCCGAAGAAGTCGTGGATGGTCCGCGGCGCAGCCATCGCCGTGACGGCCGTGGCGTTGACGTACCAGTGTGCGGAGATCGCGAGCACCGCCCGCGGCGTGGGTGCGGACGCGCCCAGGGTGGCCCAGGCCTCCGTGAAGCGGTTGTGCTCGAGCGCGTTCATCGGGTTGCCGTGGCCGAGGAACGTCGCGCGGGAGACCGACATCGCCAAGCCTCTGATCAGGTGCGGAGCAGGCGCTCGAAGGCCTGCATCGCCTCGTCGATCATGGCGGACTCCGGCTCGGGTCCGTTGCGCCCGTGCGAGTTCGTGACGCAGTGGCGGACGTGCTCGTCGAGCAGTCCCAGGGCCACGCTCTGGAGCGCCTTCGTCACCGACGCGATCTGCGTGAGCACGTCGGTGCAGTAGGTGTCCTCGTCGATCATGCGTTGGAGCCCACGCACCTGACCCTCGATGCGCCGGAGGCGCTTCTGGTAGTCGTCCTTGGCGATGGAGTAGCCACGCATCTCACGCTCCGGTCTCGGTGGGGGCCCCGGCCGGGCGGAACCGGCGGAGGCGGAGGCTGTTGGTCACCACGAACACGCTGCTGAAGGCCATCGCTGCGCCGGCGATCAGCGGGTTCAGCAGCCCGGCGGCCGCCAGAGGGAGCGCGGCGACGTTGTAGGCGAAGGCCCAGAACAGGTTGCCCTTGATCGTGGCCAGGGTCCGTCGCGACAGCGCCACGGCGTCGGCCGCCGCCCGCAGGTCGCCGCGCACGAGGGTGATGTCCGATGCCTCGATGGCCACGTCGGTGCCCGTGCCCATGGCGAGGCCGAGGTCGGCCTGGGCGAGCGCGGCCGCGTCGTTGACGCCGTCGCCGACCATGGCCACGACGGCACCGCCGGCCTGGAGCCGCCGGACGACCGCGACCTTGTCCTCGGGGAGCACCTCGGCTTCCACCTCGTCGATGCCGACGGCGTCGGCGACGGTGCGGGCGGCCCGGGGGTTGTCGCCGGTGACCAGGACGGGCCGGAGCCCGAGCGCCCGGAGTTCGGCGACCGCAACGGCCGACGTCGGCTTGAGCGTGTCGGCCACGACCACGGCGCCGCGCACGGCCCCGTCCCAGCCCACGAGCACCGCGGTGTGTCCGGCGGCCTCCGCGCTCGCCACGGCCTCGCGCGTCTCGGGACCCGGGTGCAGCGACCAGTCGGCGAGGAAGGCGGGGCGCCCGGCGACGACCGCGTGCCCGTCGACGACGCCCTGCACCCCGAGCCCACGCGTGGCCGTGAACGACTCGACCGGGGCGAGGGCGATCCCGCGGGCTCGCGCGCCGTCGGCGATGGCGCGCCCGACGGGGTGCTCGCTTGCGTCCTCGAGGCTGGCGACGAGACGGAGCAGCTCGTCGGGGTCGGTGCCGGTGGCGGGTTCGGTGCCGACGAGGGCCATCCGTCCCGTGGTCACCGTCCCCGTCTTGTCGAGGACGATCGTGTCGACCGTCCGGGTCGACTCGAGGATCTAGGGGCCCTTGATGATGATGCCGAGCTGGGCCCCGCGACCCGTGCCGACCAGCAGTGCCGTGGGGGTGGCCAGACCGAGCGCACACGGGCACGCGATGACCAGCACGGCGACCGCGGCGGTGAACGCCGCGCCGGCGCCGGTGCTCGCGCCGATCCAGAAGCCGAAGGTCGCCCCGGCGAGCAGGATCACCGCAGGCACGAACACCGCCGAGACGCGGTCGGCCAGCCGCTGCACCGGGGCCTTGCCGTTCTGGGCCTGGGTGACGAGGCGCGCGATCTGGGCCAGCGCGGTGTCGGCGCCGACGCGCGTGGCGCGGACGACGAGTCGCCCGCCGGCGTTGACCGATGCCCCGGTGACGGAGTCCCCGGGACCGACCTCGACCGGGACGCTCTCGCCGGTGAGCATCGACAGGTCGATCGCCGAGGTGCCCTCCTCGACGACGCCGTCGGTCGCGACCTTCTCCCCCGGCCGCACGACGAACCGGTCGCCCACCGTGAGCGCGTCGACCGGCACCCGCGCCTCGGTACCGTCACGGAGCACCGCGACGTCCTTGGCGCCGAGCTCGAGGAGGGCGCGCAGCGCAGCACCCGACCGGCGCTTGGCGCGCGCCTCGAAGTAGCGGCCGGCGAGGATGAGCACGGTGACCCCGGCCGCAACCTCGAGGTAGATCGCGTCGGTGCCTGATCCGCGGGCGAGCGTGAGCTCGAAGCCCATGCGCATCCCGGCGTCGCCCGCGTTGCCGAGGAACAGCGCGTAGACCGACCATCCGAACGCGGCGAGGGTGCCGAGCGAGATCAGGGTGTCAATGGTGGCCGTGCCGTGGCGGAGGTTCACCCACGCGGCCCGGTGGAACGGCCACGCGCCCCAGACCACGACCGGGGCGGTGAGCGTGAGCGACAGCCACTGCCAATGGTCGAACTGCAGGGCCGGGACCATGGCCAGGAGGATCACCGGCACCGTGAGCGCGGCCGAGACCACGAGTCGCTGGCGCAGCGCGGCATTCGGGTCGGCGGTCGTGGGCTCGGCCGGGACCGAGCCGGTGGTGCCGGGAGCCGCAGGCAGGTGCGCCTGGTAGCCCGAGGCCTCGACCTCGGCCACCAGCGTGGCGGGATCGAGGTCTGCCGGGAACGCGACGTGCGCGACCTCGGTGGCGAAGTTGACCGTTGCCGTCACGCCCTCGAGGCGGTTGAGCCGGCGCTCGATGCGGGCCGCGCACGACGCGCAGGTCATGCCCTCGACGGCCAGGTCCACCTCCCGCGCGCCGCCGGCCCCGGCCCGGCCGCTGGTGGTCGTCATCGGGAGGCGCCGGCCGGCTCATGCCCGTGTCCGGCGGTCGGCGGGGTCGAGGCGGGCCCGGCGGGGGAGTGCTGCGCCGGGGAGTGGGGCGCCGGGGCGTCGATCGGGCCCACGGCGGCGCCGAGGGCGGCGCCACCCGCAACGGCGAGGGCCGTGGCCAGTGCGAAGGCGGCGAGCCGCGCGGGCACGGTCACGCAGGCACCACCGCGTAACCGGCCTCGGCGACCGCCGCGGCGACGGCATCCGGATCCACGGGCGCCCGGGCGTCGACCTCGAGGTACCCGGTGGCCAGGTCGGCCCGGACCGCGACCACGCCGGGCAGCCTCCCGACCTCCGACTCGACTGCGGCCACGCAGTGGCCACAGGTCATCCCGGTCACCGTGAACGTCTGCACCGGGGGCCTCCCCGACTCCGGGTCCCTCCACCGGCCCCGGACGGCCCGATGCGGGATCTTCGTATGGTATACCCCCCTACCCTATATGGCACGACCTCCACGGCCCCGCCCGGCCCCCGCCCGCCCCCGGCGCCGCACCGGGGTGGTCGCTACGCTCCGGCCATGAAGGCAGCCGTGCTCGAGGCCATCCCCGGCGAGCTCGTCGTCGACGACATCGCCGTGCGCGCACCCGATGCGCACGAGGTGCTCGTCCGGACCGTGGCGTCGGGCCTGTGCCACTCGGACCTCCACTTCCTCGAGGGTCTCTACCAGTGCCCGGTCCCCGCGGTGCTCGGGCACGAGTGTGCCGGGGTCGTCGAGGCCGTCGGAGACCGGGTCGGCTACGTGCGCCCGGGCGACCACGTGATCACCTGCATCAGCGGCTTCTGCGGATCGTGCGCGTACTGCCTGCGGGGCACCCCGCACCTCTGCGACAAGGTCGCGTTGCAACCGGATCCCACGCGACCACGTCTGCAGCGTGGTGACCAGCCGGTGAACCAGTTCGCCGGGCTGGGCGGCTTTGCCGAGCACCTGCTGGTGCACGAGCACTTCCTCGTGAAGATCCGCCCCGACATGCCCCTCGACAAGGCTGCCCTGCTCGGGTGCGGCGTGACCACGGGCGTGGGTGCGGTGCTGAACACCGCAGCGGTTCGCCCCGGTGAGACGGTCGTGGTGATCGGCTGCGGTGGCATCGGGCTCAATGCGGTGCAGGCTGCGGCCCTCGTGGGTGCCGGGCGCGTGATCGCGATCGACCGCATCGCCGCGAAGCTCGACCTCGCGACCACCTTCGGCGCAACCGACGTCGTCGACGCTTCGGCGGTCGATCCGGTCGCCGCGGTCATGGAGCTCACGGGCGGCGGGGTCGATCACGCATTCGAGGCCATCGGCCTCGCCGCAACTGCCCAACAGGCGTTCGCGATGTTGCGCAACGGAGGTACGGCAACGGTGATCGGCATGATCCCGCTGGGTCAGCGCATCGAGCTCGACGGCTTCCAGTTCCTGATGGAGAAGCGGATCCAGGGGTCGAGCATGGGGTCGAACCGGTTCCGGCTCGACATGCCGCAGTACGTCGAGTGGTACCTCGCCGGGAAGCTCAAGCTCGACGAGCTCGTGAGCGCCACGATGCCGCTCGAACAGATCAACGCCGGCTTCGCCACGATGAAGAGCGGGGAGCTCGCTCGCCAGCTCGTCGTGTTCGATTGAGCCCGCGGCTGCGACCTTGCGAGGTCGTGCCGGTCCTGCAGTAGGTTGTGCCGGTGGACCTGACCAAGTACCAGCACACGGAGTCGATCACGATCGCGGCGAGCCCCGAGGCCGTCTACGACCTGGTCGCCGATATCACCCGCATGGGCGAGTGGAGCCCGGTCTGCACCGGTGGATCCTGGGACGGGGACGACCGCACGTGGTTCACCGGCTCGAACCAAGACGGCGAGCTGGCCTGGGACACCAAGTGCCGGGTCGACGTCGCCGAGCGGGGAACCGAATTCACGTTCACCAACTGCGGCTTCTCCGCCGACATCGACCTGGTGCGGTGGAGCTACACCTTCGCCCCGTCCGGCGGCGGCACCACGGTGACCGAGCGGTGGGAGGTGCTGCCGGCGTACCCCGGCTTCATCGAGGGCCTGCTGGGGGGCACGACCGCGGACGTCTACCTCGACGGGGTAAAGCCCACCACCCAGGCGCGCATGGCCGAGACGCTGGCCGCGCTGAAGGTCGCAGCCGAGGCCTAGGCCCAGCCCGCGCGTCCTTGCTCCGGCGACGGGCCGTGGTACACCTGCAGCCATGAACCTCAACGACGAGCGGGGGGCGATCTTCGTCTCCCCGAAGGCCTACGTGGACCAGGAGCATTGGCACGCGGTCGCGGCCGAGTTGCGCCGCGACGCGCCCGTCCTGCGAGTGGAGGCCGAGGGTTACACGCCCTTCTACGCCTTGACCCGTTACGCCGAGGTCTTCGAGGTGTCGCGCCGCAGCGACATCTTCTTCAACACTCGCAACTCGGTGCTCGGCCCGGACGCGAACCTCGAGTTCCTCCGCTCCCAGGGGATCGACCCGAAGACGCTGATCCACCTCGACGGGACGGAGCACCGCAACCACCGACACATCACCAACGACTGGTTCAAGCCGGCCGCGGTGAAGAAGCGTCAGGCCGATATCGACGCCATCGCCGACGAGTTCGTCGACAAGCTGGCGGACCTCGGGGGGTCGTGCGACTTCGCGCAGGACATCGCGGTTCCGTACACGCTGCGCGTCATCATGAGCATCTTCGGGGTGCCTCAGGAGGACGAGCGGCTGATGCTCGAGCTCACCCAGGGCGTCTTTGGCGCGGCCGACCCCGAGTACCTCGGCGACATCGGCGACCCGATGACGTTCCTCACCCGGACGATCGCGCGGTTCGCGGAGTACTTCGACGACCTCACCGCCGACCGGCGGGCGCACCCGACCGACGATCTGGCCACCGTGATCGCCAACGGGCAGATCGACGGCTGCCCCATGGACGACGACGCCCGCCTCTGGTACTTCGTCATCGTCGCGACGGCGGGGCACGACACCACGTCGTACGCGCTCTCGGGGGGGATGGAGGCGCTGCTGCGCCACCCCGACCAGGTCGCGCTGCTCGCGGGCGATCCGGACCGGGCCGGGAACGCGTCCGAGGAGATGATCCGGTGGACCTCCCCGGTGCGGTCGTTCCTCCGCTACGCCCAGGAGGACACCGAGGTCGGCGGGGTCCCGATCTCCGCCGGCGAGCGGCTCCTCCTGTCGTACCCGTCGGCCAACCGCGACGACGCGGTGTTCGCGGATCCGATGCGCTTCGACGTCACCCGGTCCGATGCCGACCGCCTGATCTCGTTCGGCCTCGGCGTGCACTACTGCTTGGGTTCACAGTTCGCCCGCCGCGAGGTGCGAACGATGCTGCCGAGGCTGCTCGCCCGGGTGGCCCACATCGAGCTCGCCGGCGAGCCGGAGTGGGCCGAGGCCAACTTCGTCGGCGGCGTCAAGCACCTCCCCGTGCACTACACCCTCCGCTGATCCCCCCGCTGCCTCCCGACGATGCGTTGCTCACCGTCGTCTCCGTCGATTTCCGACGGTCAGATACGCACGTCGGGGGGTGGGCAGGCGCAGGGGGTGGCGTGGCAGCGGGGGCAGCCGTGCGCGTAACGGGCGAACGCCTCGGTGAGCGAGCAGTCGAGCTGGTTGGCGAGCGACGCGAGCCAGGCGAGGACGTCGCCGAGCTCGTGGAGCTGCTCGGCCCGGGTCCCCTTGCGCGCCGCCTGGGCCAGCTCCCCGAGCTCCTCGGCGAGCCAGGCCACCGTGGCGGCGACGCCCCGGTCGCGGTCCCGGGCGCCGTAGACGGCGGCCATCCGGGCCTGCACCGCGTCGAGGTCCGTCATCGCCGTGATCGTACGCCGGGGGCCGACGGCGGCGGCCGCCTCCGCGCGACGCGTAGTATGAGAGTCATTCTCATCAAGCCGGGTCGGGCCGCCCGTGGGGGGCTGCGCCACCCGCCGAGCAGGGGCCCCGGCCCGGAGTCCGACCGAATGCGATCTTCTCTCTCGTGGGTTCCTCGGCGCCGGTGGCGTCACCCGGCCCGCCTGCTCGTGGCGGTCACGCTGCTCGGGGCGGTGGCGCCGGTCGCGGGCGCCGGTCCCGCAGGGGCCGCCGGCGGTGACCGGGTCTCGGTCGTCGCCGGCTTCTACCCGCTCGCCTGGGCGGCCGCCGAGGTGGGCGGGAACCGGGTCGTCGTGCGCAACCTGACCCCGGCCGGCACCGAGCCGCACGACCTCGAGCTCACGACCGACCAACGCGACGAGATCGAGGACGCCGACCTCGTCCTCGTGCTCGGGCGCGGGTTCCAGCCGGCGGTGGAGGACGCCGCCGCGGCCCGCCGCTCGGGCACCGTCGCGCTGCTCCGCCGCCTGCCGGCCGACCGGGGCCCCGGCCGGGGTGATCCCCACGTCTGGCTCGATCCCGTGCTGATGCGCGCGATCGTCGAGGAGGTCGCCGCCGCGCTCACCCGCGTCGACCCCGCCGGGGAGGCCACCTACGTGCGCAACGCCGCGACGGTGACCGCCGACCTCGACGCCCTCG
>JBJSXO010000247.1:0-2171 GCA_046086425.1 Actinomycetota bacterium
CGGTGCGTTTCGACGGGCGGGACGTCACCGGGCTGCCCGAGGAGCTCCCCGACCCCCCGCTCGCCGTCACCGGAGGGGTCGACCGATGACGACCGTCGACGCGGCGTTGACCCCCTCCCCGGCTCCGGAGGTGCCCGAGGCGCTGCTCGAGGCGCGCGCCGTCACGAAGCGGTTCGCGGGCATCACCGCGCTCCATTCCGTGGACCTCCACGTCATGCCCGGCGAGTTCGTCGGCCTCATCGGGCCGAACGGCGCCGGCAAGACGACGTTCTTCAACTGCCTCCTCGGGATCCTGCGCCCCGAGGAGGGCACGGTGCGTTTCGACGGGCGGGACGTCACCGGGCTGCCCGTCTACCAGCGGGCCCGGATGGGCTTCGGGCGGACCTTCCAGCGGCTCGAGCTGTTCTCGGGCATGTCGGTGCGGGACCACTTCATCGTGGCCGACCGGGCGCACCGCAACGACGGGCGGCTCTGGAAGGACCTCCTGAACCGTTCCAAGCCCAGCGCGGCGGAGCTGGCCCGAGCCGACGCCATGCTCGACCTGCTCCGCCTCGGCGACGACGCGGCCAAGCCGGCCGAGATGCTGAGCCTGGGCCGCGGGCGGCTGGTGGAGCTCGGTCGGGCGCTGATGACCCGCCCGAAGCTGTTGCTGCTCGACGAGCCGTCGTCGGGGCTCGACGTGCGGGAGACCGCGGCGTTCGCAGCGCGGCTGGCCAAGGTGCAGCAGGAGAACGAGTTCGCAGTGCTGTTGGTGGAGCACGACGTCGACATGGTCCGGAGCCTCGTGTCGCGCCTCTACGTGCTCGACTTCGGCACCCTGATTGCGTCCGGTCCCACGGACGCCGTGTTCCAGGACGCCGCCGTCCGTAAGGCCTACCTCGGGAGCGACGAGTGAGCAGCACCACCGAACCGGTCGCCGCCTCAGGCCCGGCGCCTGCGGGGACGTCGCTGCTCGAGCTGCGCGACATCCATGCGGGGTACGGGCCGTTCCGTTCCCTGTTCGGCGTCTCGATCGCGATCCCCCCGCAGTCCGTGCTCGCCCTGCTCGGCGCGAACGGCTCGGGCAAGACGACGGTGGTGCGGGTTGCGTCGGGGCTCATCCGCCCCACGGCGGGCCAGGTCCTGTTCGGCGGCCAGGACGTCACCGGGAAGCGGCCGTTTCGCCTTGCGCAGATGGGCATCGTGCACGCGCCGGAGGGCCGCTCGGTGTTCGCCTCGCTCACCGTGGAGGAGAACCTCGCCCTGACCTTCCGTGAGGTCTTCGGCCGCCGGGGCGCCAAGGCCAAGCTCGAGCAGGCCTACTCACTGTTCCCGCGCATGGGGGAGCGCCGCCGCCAGCTCGCCGGCACGCTCTCCGGCGGTGAACAGCGCATGCTGTCGTTGGCCCGGGTGCTGGTGCGGGGGCCCGAGCTGCTCATCACCGACGAGCTGTCGCTCGGACTCGCGCCGGTGATCATCGACGAGGTGTACGAGACCCTCGGGACGATCCGCGACGCCGGCTGCTCGCTGATGATCGTCGAGCAGCATGTGCACCAGGCCCTCACCTTGGCCGACAACGTGGTGGTGCTGGCCAAGGGTCGGGTGGTCCTGAGCGGAACCCGTGAGGAGATGGGCGACCTGTCCGAGCGCCTGCTGCCCGCCGTCCACGGCGAGCTCTGAGCCCTCGGTCGTCCCGGGGGATCAGCGCCGCCGGGCGCAGGCCCCGCCCGAGGCCAGGTCGGGGTCCTCGAGGATCATCCGGGTGCAGAACGTGGCCGTCGCCACCTTCCAGGTCCCGCCGCGGCGGACGGCGCCGCCCTCGGGGAGGACCCGGGGCAGCGGGGTGCCGGCCAAGACGAGTTCGGCGTCCACTGCGGCCCGGTTGCGCCCGGTGCAGCGGACCGTGGTCACCGTGACGGTGGACGACGCGCCAGTTGGGCTCGCCAGCCAGCCGTCGAGCAGGGCCCGTACCGCCGGGTCGTCGCCGCGGTCCAGGCTAGCCGCCCGGTCGTCGGCGGTCAGTTGCGTGGTCCGACTGAAGACGTTGGCGTACGCGGTGATCACGCCGTTGCGCGCCCCGGCGCGACAGGTGGTCGCGGCCGTGACGGGAGCGGCGCCGGTCGCGACCGTGGCCGGGACCACGAGGGCACCGGCCACGATGACGCTGACGGTCACCGCACGTGTGGCGCGGC
>JBJSXO010000248.1:0-2881 GCA_046086425.1 Actinomycetota bacterium
TGGTGTTCGAGCGACGGGAGCGGTTCTTTGCCGACACCATCTGACCCGCTTGCGATCTCCATCCAGAACGTGTCGAAGACCTTCCGGATCTTCTCCCGTCGCGAGGCACCGACCCGAGCCACCGAGGTGATCGTCACTCGCATCCGGCACCCGTTCCGCCGCGCGCCGCGCGAGGACTTCCAGGCGTTGACCGACGTGTCCATCGAGATCACCAAGGCCGAGCGGGTGGGCCTGATCGGCCGCAACGGCGCCGGGAAGAGCACCCTCCTCAAGATCCTCAGCCGGATCACCGTCCCGACGTCGGGTCGCATCGAGATCTACGGACGACTGGGGAGCCTCCTCGAGGTCGGGACCGGTTTCAACCCCGAGCTGACCGGCCGGGAGAACGTGTTCCTCAACGGCGCGATCCTGGGCATGAAGCGCGCCGAGATCCTCCGCGAGTTCGACGCCATCGTCGACTTCGCCGAGATCGGCACGTTCCTCGACACCCCGGTCAAGCGCTACAGCAGCGGGATGTACGTCCGGCTTGCGTTCGCGGTGGCGGCGCACCTCAATCCGGAGATCCTGCTGGTCGACGAGGTCCTCGCCGTGGGCGACGCGCGGTTCCAGCAGAAGTGCCTCGGCAAGATGGGCGAGGTCTCGTCGGAGTACGGCCGGACGATCGTGTTCGTGAGCCACAACATGCCGATGGTCCAGTCGCTGTGTCCGCGCACCGTCTATCTCGACGCCGGCCGGGTCGCCTTCGACGGCGCCACCGCCGAGTCGGTCGAGGAGTACCTGGCCGGGGGGAGCGCAGGCGTCGAGGGCGAGACCGGGGTCTTCGACCTATCCGAGGTCTCCCGCCCCGACGTCAAGAACCCGGTGCTGCGCCGGGTGGAGCTGCGGAACCCCGAGGGGCGCGTGAAGGACTCGTTCGCGATGGGGGAGGACCTCTGCATCACCATCGACCTGGCGGAGCTGCGGGTTCCCCGCCAGTTCGTCGACGTGAGGATCGTGACCGACACGGGCATTCCGGTGGGGTCGGTCTCGACCCGCCATCGCGACCTCGACCTGTACGAGCCCGACGCGCGTCCGGACCGCGTCGTGGTGCGGATCCCGGGGCTCCCACTCGTGCCGGGTCGCTACACGCTCAACATCGCGGTGATGGAGGAGGGTGGAGGAGGTGCCAAGAGCGTGCAGGTCGACCGCGTCGTGCATGCGGCCACGCTCGAGGTCGTGGCCGCCGACGTCTACGGCACCGGGCGCCTCATCGGCGGGCGCAACTTCTCCGGCGGCGTCGTCTTCCTAGACTCCTACTGGGAGATCCAGCGCAACGGCCTGATCACCGGGGCCACACCGACCGGTGAACGCTCGGCGCAGGCCGGGCTCGCGCCTTAGGCGCAGCCCCTGCCCGCCGCCGGGACATCACCCGGGCGCTGCGGGCGGCTGCGGGTACCGTGCGTCAGGCCCGGGGAGAGGATCCGTTCGTTCATGCTCGAGCTGACTGACTGGTTCCGGCGGGCGAACCTGCCCTCTGTGCCCTGGCTCCTGCTCGGGAAGGGACCCACCTTCGACCGTCGGCACCAGTTCGACCTGAGCGGCTACAACCTCTTTGCCCTCAACCACGTCGTGCGCGAGCTCCCCGTAGACGTGGCGCACATCATCGACGTCGACGTGGTGGGCGAGTGCGCGCAGCAGCTCGTGAGCAACGCCCGCTGGGTGCTCATGCCCCGGTATCCCCATCTCCACAGCGCGCACGCGCACCGGGCGCTCGAGGACTGGTTCGACGACTACCCGGTCCTCCGGGAGCTGGACGAACGCGGGCGACTCGTCTGGTACAACCTCGCCGAGTCCGGGCCCGTGCAGGACGGCTCCCCCGTCATCGTCTCCCGGTACTTCAGCTCCGAGGCCGCGCTGTCGATCCTCGGGCACCTCGGGGTCACGAGCGTGCGCTCGTTGGGAGTCGACGGCGGTCGTGCGTACGCACGAACGTTCTCGGCCCTCGAGGACGAGACCCTGCTAACCAACAACGCGACCTCGTACGACGTGCAGTTCGACCGGCTCCACACGGTGTGCGAGACCTTCGCCATCGACTACCGACCGCTGGTGGAGCCGTTGCGCATCTTCGTCGGGGTCGAGGAGTCGCAGTTGGTGGCCTATCGCGTGCTCGAGTACTCGATCCGCAAGACGGCGAGCATCCCGGTCGAGGTGACCCCGATGCTCGACCTTCCGCATCGTGTGCCGCGTGACGCGGCGAACCGGCCACGCACGAGCTTCTCGTTCGCCCGGTTCGCGATCCCCGGGCTCTGTGGCTACCAGGGCCGTGCGCTCTATCTCGACGCCGACATGCTCGTCCTCGGCGACGTGGCCGAGTTGGCCGAGCTCGCCTTCGGCGATCACCCGGTGCTCGTCAGCGCGTCGCACGGCACCGAGCAGTGGTCGGGTCACGAGCCGGTCGACAACTTCGGCGCGCAGCAGGCGGTGATGCTCCTCGACTGCGGCCGGCTGTCGTGGGACGTCGACGAGATCGTGGACGGGCTCGACGAGGGACGGTACTCGTACCGGGACCTCATGGCCGACCTCTGCATCGTGGACCGGGTGCAGGTCGCAGCCGACATCCCGGCAGAGTGGAACGACCTCGAGCACTACGACCCGGGGTCCACCCGGCTCGTCCACTTCACGGTCGTCCCGACCCAGCCGTGGAAGGTCGACGGGCATCCGCTCGACGACCTCTGGATGGCCTGGTACGGCGAAGCGGTGGAGGCCGGCGCCGTGCCCCCGGAGGAGGTCGAGTCCCTTGTCGTCGTCGGCGACGTGAAGCCGTCGCTGCGCGCGGCACTGCGCCGCGCTCCCGCTCGCCGGGCCGTGGTGACCAATGCGTCCCTCGAGCGCGACGGCGCGA
>JBJSXO010000249.1:0-4480 GCA_046086425.1 Actinomycetota bacterium
GCCACCTTCACGGTGACGCGGCCGTCGGCGTCGACCCGTACGTCTTCGACCATCCCGAGGTCCACGATGCTCGCGTGGAGCTCGGGGTCCATCACCCCGGCGAGCATCGCTCGCACGTCCTCCGGGGTCGGAGGCGAGGCAGCGGGGGGAGAGGGGGGACCGGTCATGGCAATAAAAACAGGGTTGCTGTTGAAAATATGCCGGGATTCCGTTACCGTCAAGGCGTGGAGTTGGCCGTGCTGAAGGCGTTGGGTGACGAGACCCGGTACGCGATGTTCCGCGAGTTGGCCACGTCCACCCAGCCCCTGTCGGCCCAGGACCTGGCCGACCGGCTCGGGGTGCACGCCAACACCGTCCGGTTGCACCTCGAGCGCCTGCGCGAGACCGGGCTGGTGGAGGCCGAGGCCGTACGGCGGGGCACGGTGGGCCGGCCCCAGCACCTGTACTCGCTCGCCCCGGGGGCGCCGTCGCTCGGCTTCGACCCTCCCGCCCACGCGCTGCTCGCCGGCCTCCTCGGCTCGCTGGCCGAGGGGATGGGCGCGGGCCCCGACGACGCCGCCGAGATCGGGGCGCAGTGGGGGGCCCGGCTCACCCGCCGCACGCGCTCCCGCAGCTGCGTGGCCGTGCTCGCCGACGAGCTCGACCGCCTCGGCTTCGAGCCCGCCGTAGGCCCCGGCGACGGCACGGCCGAGGGCGCGGTGCGCCTGGAGTTCCTCCACTGCCCGTTCCGGGACCTCGCCGAGGCCTACCCCGAACTGGTGTGCAACCTCCACCGCGGGATCTGCGCCGGCGTCGTCGACACGACGGGCGGGGGAAGCGTGCTGGAGTTCGCCACGTTGTACGACCACGAGCCGTGCCACGTCACCGTCACCACTGGGTAATCTGACGAGTCCGTTCGAGAGAGAGGGTCCCGCATGTCGCTGTTCGCCGTGACCGACGCCAGTCAGGTCTTCCAGCTCACCGACACCGCCGTCGAGAAGGTGAAGGGGCTCATCGCGGCCGAGGACACCACCGACGACCTCGTCCTGCGGGTGGCGGTGCGCCCCGGCGGCTGCTCCGGGTTCTCGTACGAGATGTTCTGCGACACCGACGTCGCCGACGACGACGTGCGCACCGAGTACGGCGACGTCACCGTGGTGATCGACCCGGCGAGCCAGCCGCTGCTCAAGGGCGCCACGCTCGACTTCAAGGACGGCCTCCAGGGTGCCGGGTTCCACATCTCGAACCCCAACGCGCAGCGCTCCTGCGGGTGCGGCCAGTCCTTCAGCTGAGAATCCCGACCCGGCCCGACCCTGGCATGATCGGGGCCGCCGCGGTCCCGGCGTCCCGGTAGGCGCCGGCCCGGCACCGTCGCACGCCGGAGGACGAGCCATGCCCAGCGCCGAGTTCACCGAGTTCCAGGCCAAGATGGCCGCGGCACCGGTGCCGCCCCCGCCCGCGTCGCTCGATGAGTTGCGCGCGCGCATCGAGACCTCGATGGGCGACCTGCCGCGCGCCGACGACACGACCGCCGAGGCGCTCGACGCCGGGGGCGTGCCCGCCATCCTTTGCACGCGCAACGGAGGAGTGGACGACCCGTGGCTCGTCTACTTCCACGGCGGCGGCTACCGCATCTGCTCGGCCCGGGCCTACCGGGCCCACGGTTCGCATCTCGCCGCCGTGTGCCGGGCGCGGGTGCTGCTGGTGGACTACCACCTGGCGCCCGAGCACCCGTTCCCCGCAGCGGTGCACGACGCGCTCGCCGCGTACCGCTGGCTGCTGGCGCAGGGGGTGGATCCCCACCGGATCGTCATCGCCGGGGACTCCGCCGGCGGTGGGCTCACGGCGGCCTTGCTCCTCGCCGCGGCGCAGGAGGGGGTCTCCCTCCCCGCCGGTGGCATCTGCCTGTCGGGCTGGCTGGACCTCACGAACTCGGCGCCGTCGTTCGAGACCAACGCGGCCGCCGACCGGCTCTTCGCCAAGTCGTCGGCCGACGAGGCCGCGGCCATGTACCTCCAGGGCCACGACGCCGCAGACCCCCTCGCCTCGCCACTCTTCGGCGACTGGTCGGGCATGCCCCCGATGCTGCTGATGAACGGGAGCATCGAGTGCCTCGCCGACGACTCGACGCGCTTCGCCAGCACGGCCCGCGCGGTGGGAGTCGACGTGACCCACACGGTCTATGCCGACATGCCTCACGTGTGGCAGACGTCGTATCCGGCCTTCCCGGAAGCGGTGCAGGCGGTCGAGGAGATGGCTGCGTTCGTCGCTCGTGTCACCGCCTAGCGCATCACCGCCGAGTCGGGTTCAGGACGCGAACTCCTCGGTGAGCCGGCGCCGGAGCAACGCGTCGGGCCGCGCGTAGTGCTGCCAGTAATCGGTCGCGCGGGCCTGAGCCGCACGGCGGGCATCGGCATCGGTGAGGAGCCCGTCGCACACGGCGACGGCCTCGTCGACGGAGGCGAAGAAGCGGGCCACGCCGTCGAGGCTCTCGGGCAGCCCGTAGCGAAGGGGTTCGCTCACTACCGCGGCACCCGTGGCGAGGTATTCGGCGAGCTTCCAAGGGTTCGAGCCGTGCAGTCCCACCGACGAGACGGTGATCCCCGACGATCGGATGAGCGCGACGTATTCCGCGCGCGACTGCGGCTGGTCGGACACGAGGTGGGGGTAGGCACGCTCGGTGAACGCGCTGCGGGTGAAGCCCCCGACGAACCGCGGGCCGAGGTGCGCACGCAACGCGGCGATGAGGCGGGCGCGATCGTCGTTGACGGCCGTGCCGGTCTCCGGGTCGCCGGTCTGCTCGGGTGCCCATGCCGCGACCTGGAACAGGACCACCGGCCGTTTCTCCGAGGCGACCTCGTACTCGCCGAGGTCCCGGTAGGCGCGGGCCCGGGCGAGGCCCGACCGGAGGGCGCGCAGCGCGCGCGGCCGGAGGTGGCGCACCCCGGTCCACGCGGCCACGGCGGCGTACCGGCCGAGCTGCTCGTGGCCCGACCGCATCCCGGCGACGAGGCCGAGGGGCCGACCGGTGCCCGGCGTCCAGGAGCGCTTCCATACCGCGTCGGCCCGGGCGGCCCGCTGTGGGCTCGAGAGCCCGGCCGAGTCGGCGACGTCGACGCAGATCGTGCGCGTGGTCCCCGACCCGAGGTCGCAGACCTCGAGCCAGATCCCGGGCTCGGCGGGCACCCCCAGATCGGACACCCGGACTCGGGCCTCCCCGGAGTGGTCCAGCAGCGACAGGCCGCACAGGATCGACCAGGAGTGGATGCCGGGCGGGTCGGCGTGGATCCGGATCTGCCAGCGGGGAGCCGGCGCGGCGGTCACGGCGCGGACGGTCTACGCAACGAGCCGGTCGAGTGCAGCGCGGACCTCGTCGGTGGCCATGGCCCCGTCCAGGCGCTCGCGGATGATGCCGGTGCCGTCGATCGGGTAGAGCCACGGCTCGGTCTCGATGCCCCAGGCCTCGACCGTCGGCGACAACGTGACGCCCCGGGTCGACGCGTAGATCTCCACGTGCACGAACTGCACGCCGCGCTGCTGGTACGGGCCCATGACGTCGAGCAGCTGGTCGAGGACCGGGCCGCAGTACTGCGACTGGCACAGCGCCGGCGTCGCGAAGAGCACTGCGACCGGCGTGCCCTTCCCCACCAGATCGCTGAGGGATACGGCGTGGAGCGGGCAGGGAGGGCGCCGGGTGCAGATGGGGTCCACCCCGAGGGTGGCGGTCGGCGTGGGCGAGGCGGCGGAAGGTGCCGGCGCCCCGACCACGGGCGCAGCGGCCGTCGGGTGCACCTTCACCGCAAACGGCACCCGTCGGGAACCGAGCAGCGCCGCGGCCTTCCAGATCCCGGCCGCCGGGAACACGGCGTCGGTGACGTAGATGCCCCGGCCCTTCGGGAGGCCATCCTTGAGGAGTGTGGTGTCGAGGATCGTGCCCTCGGTCGCCCCCGGCGCGGCGAAGGCCACACGGGCCGGGCCGAAGGAGGCGTAGCGCGAGCCGCGCGCAATGGCGAACACGAAGCGCTGGGGGTCGGGCGACGCGTACAGGTCGGTGGAGAGCACGAGAGGCGAAACGGCCTTCCTGGCGGATGCGGCCGCGCCGGCGACCTCGGTGCCGATCGCGGTGTAGGCGGTCGCAGTTGCGAGGGCGATCCCGGCGCCCCCGGCCAGGAACGCGCGACGGGACACGGGTACGGAATCCATGGCCTCCTATCCTGCCCGGTCGTGGAGGCTCCGGGTCATCAGGTCGCGTTCGTGTGTGACGGCCACTCCGTCACCGTCGAGTGCGGTCCCGGGGAGTCGCTCCTGTCGGTGCTGCGCGAGCGGCTCGGGATCACCTCGGTGAAAGACGGGTGCGCCCCCCAGGGCCAGTGTGGCTGCTGCACCGTGTTGGTCGACGGGGAGGCCCGCGTGGCGTGTGTCACGCCGGTGGAGCGGGTCGCCGATCGCGCCGTCACCACCCTCTCGGGCCTCGACCCTGCGGTGGGCGACCGGCTGGCCG
>JBJSXO010000250.1:0-4953 GCA_046086425.1 Actinomycetota bacterium
TTGCAGCCGTGTGTGGCGCTCGGCCGAGCGAGGTCATCTTCACGAGCGGTGGGACCGAGGCCGACAACCTCGCAGTGATCGGCGCGGCCCGCGCCGCACGCGCGGCCGGGCTGGGCGACGGGGTCGTCGTGAGCGCGATCGAGCACAAGGCCGTGGCCGAGGCCGCCGCCCGCGTCGCCCGGGTGGGTGGGACGGTCCGCACCGTGCGGGTCGGGGCCGACGGTGTGATCGACCTCGACCACCTCGGGGCCGTCCTCGACGACACCGTGGTCGTGGTCTCGGTGATGTGCGTCAACAACGAGACCGGGATCGTCCAGCCGCTCGCCGAGGTCGCCGAACGGGTCCGCGCGCGGGCTCCCGGGGCGACGCTGCACACCGACGCGGTGCAGGCCGTGGCCTGGCTCGACGTCGTGACGGCCGCTGCGTGCGCCGACCTGGTGTCGGTGTCGGCCCACAAGTTCGGTGGACCCAAGGGAGTCGGCGCACTGGTCGCGCGGGTCGTGATCGAGCCCGTCGTGGTGGGCGGCGGGCAGGAGCAGGGCCGGCGGTCGGGCACGGTCGACGTGGCCGGTGCGGTGGGGCTCGCTGCCGCGCTCACCGTGACGGCAACCCGTCGGTCGGAGGACGTCGCCCGTGTGGGGGGCCTGCGCGAACGCCTTGCGGCGGGCCTCGCCGTGGTTCCGGGCGTCGTGCCGACCGGCGATCGCACGCGTGCGGTGGCGGGGAACCACCATGTGCGGGTCACCGGCGTCGCCGCCGACACGCTGCTCGTCGCGCTCGACCGTGACGGTGTGTGCGCGGCCGCCGGCTCGTCGTGCGCGTCGGGTGCGTCGGAGCCGTCACACGTGCTCGAAGCGATGGGCATGTCGCGTGACGCCGCGCGCGAGTCGGTGCGCTTCAGCCTGGGTTTCGCATCCACCGATGCCGACGTCGACCGCGCGCTCACTGTCGTGCCCCGGGCGATCGAGCGACTCCGGGGCGCAGCGGCATCGGTCGCGCTCGCGGCGAGGTGACGTCGTGCAGGTGATGGTCGCGATGAGTGGGGGTGTCGACTCGTCGGTCGCCGCAGCATTGCTGGCCGAGGCGGGTCACGACGTCAACGGGGTCACCCTGCGGCTGTGGGGCGGCAAGTCCGACTCGGGATGCTGCAGTGCGGGTGACGTCGAGGACGCGCGACGCGTCGCTGCGCAGCTCGGGGTGCCGCACTACGTGTTCGACGAGGCCGACGAGTTCGAGGCTCGGGTCGTCGCACCGTACGTGGACGCGTACGACTGCGGCGCCACGCCGAACCCTTGCGTGGCGTGCAACCGCGAGCTGAAGTTCGGGCGGCTCCTCGACCGCGCCCGGGCCCTGGGGTTCGACGCGCTCGCCACCGGCCACCACGCCCGGATCCGTCGGTCGGACGACGGCACGGTCCGCCTCGCCCGCGCCCGCGACGCCGCCAAGGACCAGTCCTACGTGCTCGTCGGTCTGACCCAGCGCGAGTTGCGGCATCTCGCCTTCCCGGTCGGCGCGCTCACCAAGGCCGAGGTCCGGGCCCGCGCCGGCGCGGCCGGGCTGCGCACGGCCGAGAAGCCCGAGAGCATGGACGTGTGCTTCGTGACCCGGCGCGAGCGGGTCGCGTTCGTCGAGGCCCGGACCGGGGCCCGCCCCGGCGTGATCGTCGACGCCGACGGGCGCGAGCTCGGGCGCCACGACGGGATCGCCCGGTTCACGGTGGGGCAACGGCGGGGGTTGGGGGTCGCCGTGGGCGAGCGGCAGTACGTGGTGGACGTCGACTCGCGCACCCACGTCGTCACCGTCGGGCCACCGGAGGCGCTCCTGTGCGAGGAGGTGGCGCTGCGCGACCTCGCGTTCGTTGCGCGCCCGCCGACCCCCGGCCGGGTGCTCGCCGTACAGGTCCGGGCGCACGGCACGCCGGTACCGGGGTTCCTCGAGGGCGACCGGGTGCGGTTCGTCGCGCCGGAGCCTCGGGTCGCGCCGGGCCAGATCGTGGCGCTCTACGAGGCCGACGAGCTCGTGGGCGGCGGCACCGCCCGCTGACGACGCGGGGTACCGGTCACGAGGCGCCGGCCGAAACGACGGGAATGTGCCGGCGCGCCGCCTCGTCGAGCAGCAGGTCGGCCGCGACCGAGGCGACGCAGATCCGGGTCGCCGTGACCGTCTGCGCGTCCCGGCGTCGCCGTCGCGCTCGGAACAGCTCGGCGGGCCGGTCCACGGTCAGCGTCACCGCGCCGAGGCTCGCGCCGAGGCGGAGGTCGAGCACGTCGTCACCGGCCGGCGGCGCTGCGCCCAGGCGACCGAGCGTCACGATCCGCTCGCGCGGGAAGAGCACCGGGTCGGTCAGGGTCAACGGGTCGACCACGACGAACCCCGCCGGCACCAGCACGGCCCACCGACGTGACAGGCCGTGCACCGATCGAGCGGCGACGACGGCGACGGGCACCGCGACCACCGACGCCACGGCGCCCGCCACCCACCGCGCGTCGGCGAGGAGGAGCGGACCGGTGGCGACGGCGACGCCGAGGAGCAGGCGGGCCAGCGGGAGCGGGCCGAGAAAGAGTCCGGGGGGCACTCGCAGCGGGAACCGGGACTCGTCGCCGTAGGCGAGCGCGTTCACGGCGAGGAGCGCCAGCGGCGGCCGGGCGACGAGTACCTGCGCGACGAGGGTGGCGGCCACGGCGACGGCACCCGCCGTGGCGCTGGCGTCGGACCACCCGGCGACGACGACGGCCAGCAGCAGGAAGCACGGTGCCACGGCGCGCACGACGGTCAGGCCGACGGGGCGGGGAAGGACGATCCCGAGCAGGGCAATGCCCCACGCCGCCCACAGGAGTGCGGCCGCGACGACCTGCGGAGCGGTCGACCACTCAGCGGTGGCGTCGGCCAGCGCGCCCCCCGCGGTCGCGGGCAGGGTGGCCCAGACGGCGGCGAGGATCCAGCGCTCCACTGCGGCAGTCTCGCGTAGCCTCGACCCGATGCCCGCACCCGAATCGGCCCGCCGGCGCGCTGCAGTGCTGCGCGCCGAGCTCGACGAGCACAGCCACCGGTACTACGTCCTCGACGACCCCACGGTCTCCGACGCCGAGTTCGACGAGCTCATGCGCGAGCTCGAGGCGCTCGAGACCGCGCACCCGGACCTGGTCACCCCGGAGTCACCGACGCAGCGCCCCGGTGGCGCCCCGGCTGCCACGTTCGCCGCGGTCACCCACGACGTCCGGATGACGTCGCTCGACAACGCCTTCGACCGTACCGAGCTCGTCGCCTGGTTCGAGCGCATCACCAAGATCGTGCCCGACCCCGTGCGGTTCGTCGGCGAGCCCAAGCTCGACGGTCTGGCGATCTCGTTGCTGTTCGTGGACGGTCGCCTGGTCCGGGGAGCGACCCGAGGCGACGGCGTCACCGGTGAGGATGTCACCCCGAACGTCCTCACCGTCTCCGATGTCCCGCGCCGCCTCGACGGGAAGGCGCTCCCCGCGCGGATGGAGGTGCGCGGGGAGGTGTTCATGTCGCTGGAGGCCTTCGCCGCCCTGAACCGGCGCCAGGGCGACGCCGGCGAGCGCCTGTTCGCGAACCCGCGAAACGCAGCGGCCGGGAGCCTGCGTCAGAAGGACCCCCGCGTCACCGCGTCGCGGTCCCTGTCGTTCTTCGCCTACCAGGTAGAGGTCACGGAGGGTGCAGCACCGGGGGCCAGCCACCACGAGACGCTCGGCTGGATGCGGGCACTCGGTCTCCCGGTGAACCCGCACATCGAGGAGCTGGCCACCATCGACGCGGTTGCCGACTTCTGTGAGCGGATGGAGGAGCAGCGGCACTCGCTCGGGTACGAGATCGACGGTGCCGTGGTGAAGGTCGACGACCTCGGCCAGCGTGCGGAGATGGGGTTCACGAGCAAGGCGCCTCGCTGGGCGATCGCGTACAAGTTCCCACCCGAGGAGAAGACCACGATCCTGCGCGACATCATGGTGAGCATCGGGCGCACCGGCCGCGCCACTCCGTTCGCGGTGATGGAGCCGGTGTTCGTCGGTGGGTCCACGGTGAGCCTGGCCACGCTGCACAACCAAGACGAGGTCGCCCGCAAGGACGTCCGCCCGGGCGATACCGTGACCGTTCGCAAGGCGGGCGACGTCATCCCCGAGGTGGTGGGCCCGGTGCTGGCCAAGCGACCCAAGCGGTCCAAGGCCTGGGTGTTCCCGAGCGAGTGCCCGTCGTGTGGTGGCCCGCTCGTGCGCCTTGCTTCGGAGGTGGACGCGCACTGCGTCAACGTCGACTGTGAGGCCCAGCGCGTTGCGCGCATCGTCTTCTTCGCCGGCCGCTCGGCGATGGACATCGAAGGCCTCGGCGAGGAGCGGGTGCGCCAGCTCGTTGGTGCGGGGATGCTGTCGGACCCGGCCGACGTCTACTCCCTGACCGTCGACGCCCTGGTGCCGCTCGAGCGCATGGCGCAGAAGTCGGCGGAGAACCTCGTCGCCGGGATCGAGGCCTCCAAGTCCCGCGGGCTGGCCCGCGTGCTCATCGGCCTCGGTATCCGCCACTTCGGGCCCACGGCCGCCCAGGCCGCGGCGCGGGCCTTCGGCGACCTCGACGCCCTCCAGGCGGCCTCGGTGGACGACCTCACCGTCGTCGACGGCATCGGGCCCGTGATCGCGCAGAGCGTGGTGGCGTTCCTGGCGAGCGACCACAACCGGCACGTGCTCGAGAAGCTGCGTGCCGCCGGGGTCGACCTCACCGCCCCGAGGGCCGCGCCCCTCGCCGCCGACGGCCCGCTCCTCGGCTTGACCTTCGTGCTCACGGGCACCCTCGAGGGGGTCACCCGCGACGACGCCCGGACCGAGATCGAGGCGCGGGGCGGCAAGGTCACCGGGAGCGTGTCGAAGAAGACCAGCTTCGTGGTCGCCGGGGCGAGTCCGGGCTCGAAGCTCGCCAAGGCCGAGCAGCTCGGCGTGCCGGTGC
>JBJSXO010000251.1:0-3364 GCA_046086425.1 Actinomycetota bacterium
GGCCGTCGGCATCGAGGACCCTCCGCCCCGCCTCGCCGGGGAGGCGCTCACGGGACCGGTGGTGCGCGCGGTTGCGTTCGGCGCCGGCGCGCGGCGGGGGCTGGCCCGCTTCGCGTCCGACATCACCCCGATGGCGAAGACCCGGGCCCGCACCGTGCGGCTGGTGGGGGTCGCCACGCGCGCGACGAAGCGCAGGCGCGGATGAAGCGGACCTTCTGGCTCGCCGCCGGCTTCGGTCTGGGCGTCTACGCAGGCGAGCAGGTGCGCCGTCGGGTGGTGCGGCTGACGCCCGAGTCGCTCGGCGACCGGGTGCGCGAGGTGGTGTCCGACGCGATCGCGGTCGGGAAGACCGAGATGCAGGTACGGGAACGCAGCTTGCGCGAGGCCTTCGCCGCGCCGGAGCGCCGGGCGCCGGGGACGCCGGGTGCCCGAAGGCCGGCGCAACCCGGACGGTAGCCTGACGGGGTGCCGCCCCGGACCGCCGACGAGCTCCGCGCCGCGTTCTGCGACTTCTTCGCCGCCCGCGCGCACACCGTCGTGCCGTCGGCCAGCCTCATCCCGATCGACGCCACGCTCTTGTTCACGAACTCGGGCATGGTGCCGTTCAAGCCGTACTTCGTCGGTGACGAGACTCCGCCGTTCCGCCGGGTCACCTCGGTACAGAAGTGCGTCCGAGCCGGGGGCAAGCACAACGACCTCGAGGAGGTCGGACGCACCAACCGGCACTTCACCTTCTTCGAGATGCTCGGGAACTTCAGCTTCGGCGACTACTTCAAGACCGAGGCGATCCGCTGGGCGTGGGAGCTCTACACCGACGTGCTGCGCCTCGATCCCGATCGTCTCTGGGTCACCGTGCACACCACCGACGACGAGGCGGAGCGGATCTGGCGCGACGAAGTGGGTGTGGCCGCCGGGAGGATCCAGCGCCTCGGCGACGACAACTTCTGGAGGATGGCCGACACCGGCCCGTGCGGTCCGAGCTCGGAGATCTTCTGGGACCTCGGTCCGGCCCACGGTCCCGACCTCGGCCCGGCCGGCAACGAGGACCGCTACGTCGAGATCTGGAACCTCGTGTTCATGCAGTTCGACGCCAAGCCCGACGGCGATCTGGTGCCGCTGCCGGCGCCCAGCGTCGACACCGGCGCCGGCCTCGAGCGCAACCTCGCCGTGCTCCAGGGGGTGGAGTCGTCCTGGGACATCGACGTGTTCCGGCCGTTGCTCGACGCCGCCGCCGCTGTCACCGGCGTGCGCTACGGCGGCTTCCCCGGGACCGACGCCGACGTGTCGCTGCGGATCCTCGCCGAACACGGCCGGTCGATGGCCTTCCTCGTGGCCGACGGCGTGGTCCCCTCCAACGAGGAGCGCGGCTACGTGCTGCGGCGCATCATCCGGCGGGCCGTGCGCCACGCGTTCCTGCTCGGCTCCGAGGACGTCGTCACGCCCGCGCTCGTCGACGCCACCGTCGCCACCATGGGCTCGGCGTACCCGGAGCTGGTGAAGCAGCACCGGCTGGTCACCGACATCGTGGCTCGTGAGGAGGAGCGCTTCCGCACGACGCTCACCCGGGGGCTGGAGTTCCTCGACGGCGTCGTCCGGGACGGCGACGTCCCCGGCGACGACGCGTTCTTCCTGCACGACACCCTCGGGTTCCCGATCGACCTGACCCGTGAGATCGCGGCCGAGCGAGGCCGCAGTGTGGACCTGGAGGGCTTCCGCGCGCGGATGGCCGACCAGCGCGCTCAGTCCAAGGAGGCCCACCGCGCCACGGGCGGCACCGGCGAGGTCCCGCTTGAGGTCTACCGCGAGCTGCTCGACGAGGCCGGGGCCACCGACTTCACGGGGCGCCAGGAGTACGAGACCGACGGCGCCAAGGTGCGGGCCATCGTGGGTGGCCCCGACCGGCTCGCCCGCGCCGAGACGGGCGCGTCCGTCGCGGTGATCCTGGACCGCACCCCCTTCTACGCCGAGAGCGGCGGGCAGGTGGGCGATACGGGCACGCTCGAGACCGAGGCCGGCGGCCGGGTGCGGGTCACCGATACCCGGTACGCGCTGCCGGGCCTCGTGGTGCACCTCGGCACGGTGGAGTCGGGTGGCATCGCCGAAGGCGACACCGTGATCGCTCGCATCGACGGCGCCCGGCGCGACGCCATCCGCCGGAACCACACCGCCACCCACGTCCTGCACTGGGCACTGCGGGAGGTGCTCGGCACCCACGTGCAGCAGGCCGGCTCCTCCGTGGGACCGGACCGGCTCCGCTTCGACTTCTCGCACTTCGAGGCCGTGGCCCCGGCGCAGCTCGCGCGGGTCGAGGCCATGGCCAACGCCGAGGTCATCACCGACGCGCCGGTACGCCACTACGAGACGACGAAGGACCATGCGCTCGGGCTCGGCGCCATTGCGTTCTTCGGGGACAAGTACGGGGACCTCGTGCGGGTCCTCGAAGCCGGGGAGCATTCCATCGAGCTGTGTGGGGGGACCCACGTGCACGCGCTCGGGTTCATCGGCCCGGTGAAGATCGTGCACGAGGGTTCGATCGGTGCCAACCTGCGCCGGATCGAGGCGGTCACCGGCGACGCCGCGCTGGCGCATATCCGCCACGAGGAGGAGGTGCTCGCGGCGGCGGCGGGTGCGCTCCAGGTGAAGCCCGACGAGGTCCCGGAGCGGATCCAGCGGCTCCTTGCCGAGCTCAAGACCGCGCGTCAGGAGGTCACGGTCGCGCGGGCGCACGCCGCGGCAGGGGAAGCCGCCGACCTGGCCGCCGGTGCCGACGGGCGCGTCGTCGCGGTCCGTCGTGATCTGGCACCCGACGACCTACGGCTCCTCGCCCTGGCCGTGCGCGACGCGCTGGGCTCGGGGGTGGTCGCCCTGGTGGGCCTTGCGCCGCCCGACGGTGCCAAGCCCGCCATCGTGGTGGCGGTGACGCGCGACCTGGTCGACCAGGGCCTGTCGGCCGCGGCGATCGCGGCCCCGGCCGCGCGTCTCCTCGGGGGCGGTACCGCCAAGAACGCCGAGGTCGTCGTGGGCGGCGGCAAGCACCCCGAAGCGGTCGACGCCGCGCTCGAGGCCGTGCGGGCCGAGGCGGCCGCGATGCTCGCGGGCCCGACCGGCTGAGCGGTGGTGAGGGTGCTCGGAGTGGACCTCGGCGAGAAGCGGATCGGCCTGGCCTGCTCCGACCCGTCGGGTGTGCTCGCGTCGCCCCTGCGGGCGGTGGTCTGTAGCGGTGACCCGGACGCCGACCGGGCGGCCGTCGTCGCGGCAGCCGCCGACGTCGGTGCCGAGGTCATCGTGGTGGGCCTGCCCCGTTCGCTGTCCGGGCGCGACGGCCCAGCCGCCCGCCACGCGCGGGAGGAGGCCGCCGCGTTGG
>JBJSXO010000252.1:0-4730 GCA_046086425.1 Actinomycetota bacterium
CACAGGGCCGCCATCCCCAGCGCGGTGGCCAGCCCGATCGCGGCGACGACCACGAGGAGCACCCGGCGGGTCCGTCGTGAGACGACGTCGTGGTGCTCCGGGCCGGCGTGCGCGTGACCCATGCGGGATCAGCAGATGCCCGCGACGGTCGGGTACGGGTTGACCGCGGGACCGCCGCCGGGATGGATCTCGAAGTGCGTGTGGGTGGCGCCACCGCTCGCGTCGCCGGTGTTGCCCGTGTACCCGATCACCTCGCCCTGCTGCACCCGCCGTGAGCTGCCGGCATGCGACTCGAAGTGGAAGTAGTAGTAGAGGTTGCCGTCGTCGCCGTAGAGGAACACGCCCAGACCCGATGTCGCTCCCGACATCATCTTCACGTCGCCCGACACCACCGCGCGGTTCGGCGTGCCGCGAGGCGCCATGAGGTCGACGCCCTGATGCCATCCCGTGGTCGCGCGCGGGTACCCCCAGGAGTCGATGAAGCTCGCGCCGGGCAGCGGACACACGAGGCCGGTCGCGATGTACGCCCCCGTGTAGTTCTTCCCCGTCGTGGCGCTCGCCGCCTGCTGGGCCGCAAGGAGCGCCCGCTGACGCTCCTGGCGTGCCGCCTCCTCCCGGCGGAGGCGCTCTTCGAACGCAGCAAGGGCGGCCTGCGCGTCGCGTAGCTGGACGTCGAGCGCCTTCTGCTCCTCGGCCAGGCGGTCACGACCGTCGCGGGCCTCCACGCGCAGATCGCGCAAGGTGCGCTCCTGCGCGGCGAGTTCGGCGGTCGAGATGTTGAGTTGCGCGATGGCGTCGTTGTCCCGGGCGTTCGCCAGCTCCAGCATCTTCGCGCGCCGCACACGGTCGAGCGGTCGCCCGAGATCGAGGGCGCGCGTGTCGACTCCCCGCTGGGTGTAGGCGGTCACGGCCCGGTCCCGAGCCAGACCACCGAGTCGCGCAACGGTCTCCTTGTTCGCGGCGATGGTCCGCTCGGCGTCGGCGATGCGAACCTCGATTGCCTCCAGGCGGTTCTCGGCGTCCATGTACCGCTGGGTCGCCTCGGTCGCCGCCTGGCGTGCGGTGGCCACTGCCGTGCGCAGGTCGTCGATCTCCGCGGCCCCCGCCGGGGACGCCGGCACGAGCGCGCCGGCAAGCGTCGCCGCGACCACCGCCGCCGCGACGAGCGGGCCTCGCCGGCTCCGCCTCGACCCGCTGCTAGACCGAATCCTCACACGCACCACATCCGTCACTTGGGCCTCATCAGGATAGGGGAGATCGCCCGGCGCTGCCCGCAGGCGGCCCTCCCACCCCCGGGCCCTCTAGCGTCCGGGCATGCCCGAGGCCCGACCCCCCCGTTCCCCCTCCCCCACCGCCCGCCCGCCCGGCGGCCGGATGGCCGGGGAACTGGCCCTCGTCACCGGGTCCACCTCGGGCATCGGTCGGGCCATCGCCGTGGAGTTCGCCGCCGAAGGGGCCCGGGTCGTGGTCCACGGCCGGGACCCCGACCGGGGCCGGGCCACCGTCGAGGAGGCCCGCGCCGCCGGGGGCGAGGCCCACTTCGTGCCCGCCGACCTGAGTGACGACGGCGCGGCGGAGGGTCTCGTGGCCGACACGGTCGCACAACTCGGTGGGCTCACGGTGCTCGTGAACAACGCGGTCGGCGCGAGCGGCGGCCACGACTCCGCCGTGGCCGAGATGAGCACCGAGTACTGGGAGACCGCGTTGCGGGTCAACCTCACCGCCCCGATGCTGCTGTGCCGTGCTGCGATCCCGCACATGCGAGCTGCCGGCCACGGGTCGATCGTCAACGTGTCGTCGCGCCAGGCCGAGCGCCCCAGCGCGGGGATGGCCGCGTACTGCGCGAGCAAGGGTGGCCTGAACGCGCTCACCCGAGCCCTGGCGGTGGAGTACGGGAAGGAAGGCATCCGGGCGAACACGCTCAGCCCCGGGTTCGTCGTGAACGACCGTCGCGACGCCGACATCACCCCGGAGCGGCGCGCCCGCTACGAGGCCATGCATCTCACCCGCCTGGGTACCGCACGCGACTGCGCGTACGCCGCGGTGTACCTGGCCAGTTACGAGTCAGACTTCCTCACCGGCATCAACCTCCAGCTCGACGGCGGCAGCAGCATCGGGCGCGCGGCAGTCCTGGGCTGAGTCGGTTCCGACACCATCCCCCGAGAGGATCCCCGTGCACACCCATTCGCGCGTGTCGCTGTCGATGCTCAGTCACTGGAACTGGACCGTGGAGGAGGACCTCGCCTTCTTCGACCGCGAAGGGGTGGAGGTGATCGGCCTCTCGCTGGCCAAGCTGCAGGCCGCCGGAGGGTGGGAGGCCTACGTCGACCGCGTTCGCGCTGGCGGCTACCGGGTGAGCAACTTCGTAGGGCTCGGGGCCATCCCGTGGAGCGACCCGAGCCGGTGGGCCGACGGCGTGACCCGGACCCGCGACGCGCTCGACGCCGCGGCCGCGTTCGGTGCCGAGTGCCTGATCCTCACCACCGGCCCGGCGGGGTCGTGCACGTGGGAGGAAGCCGCCGACGCCTACGCCGACACCGTCGGACCCCTGTTCGCGGAGTACGCCGGCAACGGCGTGCGCGTCACCCTCGAGCACACCAACAGCCTGCGCGTCGACGTCGGGTTCCTGCACACGCTCCGTGATGCCATCGACTTCGCCCGGCGCCTCGGCGTGGGCGTCTGCATGGAGATCAACGCGTGCTGGGCGGAACGGGGCCTCGGCGCCACGATCGCCGCGGGCGTCGACACGATCGGGATCGTGCAGCTGAGCGACTTCGCCGTCGGCACGATGAGCACGCCCAACCGGCTGGTCCCTGGCGACGGCGACATCCCGATCGAGCGCATCGTCGGCGCGCTGCTCGCCGCCGGGTACCCGGGAGTCTTCGACCTCGAGATGATCGGCCCCCGCATCGAGGAGGAGGGCTACCCGTCGGCGTCCACCCGGGCCGTCGAGCACGTCGGCGCGCTCCTCACCCGCCTCGGCGCCTGACCGGAGTCCCGATCCCGATAGACGACGGTCAGATGCGCACCTCCCGACCCGGATAGACGACGGTCAGATACGCACCTCGCGATGATGCGTATCTGACCGTCGGTTTCGTCGGACGACTCGTCGGACGTCCTCGTCGGGGCTGCTCACCGGGCGGGGTTACGATCGGGAGGTGAGCACGCTGTTCACCCGGATCATCGACGGCGAGATCCCCGGTCACTTCGTGTGGCAGGACGATCGGTGCGTGGCCTTCCTGTCGATCAACCCCATCACCACCGGGCACGCCCTCGTGGTGCCCCGGGAGGAGGTCGACCACTGGGTCGACCTCGACCCCGACCTCGCCGGACACCTCATGGTGGTGGCCCGCGCCGTCGGCCTGGCCCAGCAGCACGCGTTCGGGGCTCCGCGGATCGGCATGGAGATCGCGGGCTTCGAGGTGCCCCACTGCCACCTCCACGTGCTGCCGATCTGGGGCGAAGCCGACCTCCACCTGTCCCGTTCGGCGCGTCACGTCGAGCCCGAGACGCTCGTCGCCGCGGCGCTCCAGATCCGCAACTCGCTCGACGAGCTCGGCCTGGAACCCTGACCCGGGCGGTGCGCTCCCGGCGGAGCGTTACCCGGTCGCTCGGTGGCGGGCCCACCACCGAGCGACCAGCCGCCAGCCGAACATCCCGAGGGCGAAAAACACCGCCGTCACGACCACGAACGACGGCTTGAGCTCGCGACCCTGGATCACGATGCGCCCCACCATTCCGAGGGCCACGGTGCCCAGCCACAGCGCGACCACCCGCCCCCACCGGAACGGGAACCGCCACGCACCGCTGGCGACGCCGCTCACCCCGAGCGCCACCGCGAACGGCCACCACACCCGCAGCAGGCCCGCGACGTCGCTGCCCTCGTCGTGACTGCGCCGGCCGATCACCACGAAGACCGTCACCACCGCCAGGTCGCACAGCAGCGGACCCGCTACCCGGGCCCACCGACCGCGCCGCGCACCGGCGGGCGCAGTCGGCGAGTCGGGAGACGCGAGCGGGTCGGTGGTCACGCCCCGACGGCCTCGAGCGCTTCCACGAGCCGCACCGGGGTGAGGGGCTGGTCGGTGACCGTGGCCCCGACCTGCGCGAGCGCGTCGGCCACCGCGTTGAACACCGCCGGCACCGAGCCGATCGCCCCGCCCTCGCCCATGCCCTTGACCCCCGACGGGTTGGGGCCGTCGGTGACCACGTGATCGATCTCGATCCGCGGCGCCTCTGCGGCGGTGGGCAGCAGGTAGTCGAGGAACGTGGTGGTGAGCGGGTTGCCCGACTCGTCGTACACGAAGTGCTCGTAGAGCACACCCCCGACACCCTGCACCACCCCGCCGTGGACCTGGCCCTCGACCACCATCGGGTTGAGCATGCGCCCGCAGTCCTCGCTCACCACGTAGCGCAGGATGCGCACCTGACCGGTGACCCGGTCGACCTCGACCGTGCAGATGTGGCACGCGTTCGACCACGTCTGGCTCGGAGTCTCGTACCGCCCCGTGGCCTCGAGCAGGCGGGGCGTGTCGGCCGGTAACCCCGAGCCCGCGTTGTGCACGGCCGCGGCCACGTCGGCGAGCGACACGTTGCGCACCGGGGTGCCCCGGACTGAGACCACACCACCGACGACCTCGAGGTCCTCGGGCGCCGCCTCGAGCAGGTTCGCCGCGACCCCCACCACCATCTCGCGCACCTGCAACGCCGCGTCGCGCGTGGCGTTGCCC
>JBJSXO010000253.1:0-2520 GCA_046086425.1 Actinomycetota bacterium
AAAACGGGACCCCGCCCCCACCCTTCCTCCGATTCCCTCCTCTACCCAGGCCGCCGGGATACGTACGACGACGCGCGCGCCGCGGGGCACGGCGTCCTCGATCGTCACGGTGCCGCCGTGGCGCTCGACCGTGGACTTCACCACGGCCAGGCCCAGGCCCATGCCGCCGGCGTCCCGGGCCCGGCCCTCGTCGAGCCGAGTGAAGCGCTCGAACACGCGCGCGCGGTCCTCCTCGGGGATGCCCGGGCCGTCGTCGGCGACGACCAGCTCCACCGTGTCGCCGCTCGTCTGCAGGGTGACCGCAACGCGGGACTGGGCGTGACGGCACGCGTTGTCGACCAGGTTGCGCACCACGCGGGCGAGCAAGTCGCGCCGGCCGGAGACGCGTCCGCCGGAGACCCCCGAGGTGTCGACCGGGATCTGGCGCGCGCGTGCGCATTCCTCGAACACCACCTCGTCGAGGTCGACCTCGGTCCGGTCGGCCATCGGGGCACCCTCGTCGAGGCGGGCCAGCTCCACCAGGTCGGCCACGGCGTGCTCGAGCCGCGCGTCCTCGGCGAGCACCCGCTCGGCGACGTCGGGCCAGTCGCCACGGTCGGGCCGCCGGAGCGCCACCTCGAGCTGGGTGCGGATCGACGCCACCGGACTGCGCAGCTCGTGCGAGGCGTCGGACACGAACCGGCGCTGGCGCTGCGACGCATCCTCGAGCCGATCGAGCATCTCGTTCATGGTCGACGCCAGGCGCGAGATCTCGTCATGGGTCGCGGGCACGGGCACGCGCCGGTGGATCGTGGTGTGGGTGATCGATGCGGCCTCGGCCCGGATCGCCTCCACCGGTCGCAGGGCCCGCCCGGCCATCGCCCAGGCGAGGGCGCCCACGAGCAGCACCAGCGCGGGGAAGCCGATGAGCAGCGCGTCGGTGATGCTCGCGATCGTGTCGTCCACCTCGGCGAGCGACCGCTGCGACACGAGGGTGATCTGGCCCTGGGCCGACTCGATGACCTGCTGGGTGCGCAGGTCCCGGGCGCGGCGCTCGAGCTCGCGCTGGTACGCGATCTGGGCCTGCGAGCGTGCCGTCTTCGGGAGCAGGCGGCCGTCGGGCAGGACGAAGTAATGGAGCCCGGTCCGGTTGTCGACCACCTCGACGAACTGTGGTCCGCCGCGGTTGCCGACGGGCAGGTCCACCTGGCCGGGCACGCCGTCCTCGAGCTGGGCGGCGAGGGCGGCGACCTGCTTCTGGTCCGACGCGCGGATGCCGTCGACGATGTTGTCGCGCACCGTGCGCACCAGAACGACCGAGGCGAGACCGAGCGCCAGCGCGAAGAGGCCCGCGGCGACGAGAGTGATCCGCCACCGGATCGAGAGACGCCTCACGCGGGGGTCCCGCTCATGGGTCCTCGAGGCACAGCCGGTATCCGGCGCCGCGCACGGTGCGGATGAGCTGGGAGCCGAAGGGCTGGTCGATCTTCCGGCGCAGGTAGCCGACGTAGACCTCCACGACGTTGGGGTCGCCGGCGAAGTCGAGACCCCAGACGTGGTCGAGGATCTCGGCCTTCGACGCGACATCGCCGTCGCGGCGCATCAGGTACTCGAGCAACGCGAACTCGCGCGCGGTGAGCCGGATGATCTCGCCGTTGCGCTCGAGTCGTCTCGTGCCGGGGTCGAGGCGCAGTGGCCCTACCTCGAGCGCTGCGGGTCGTGGTGGTGTGCCGCGGCGGAAGAGCGCCCGGAGCCGGGCGAGGAGGACCACGAAGGAGAAGGGCTTCGAGAGGAAGTCGTCGGCGCCGGTGTCGAGGGCCTCGGCCTCGTCCCACTCGCCGTCCTTGGCGGTGAGCATGAGGATGGGGGTCCAGACCCCCTCGTTGCGCAGCGTCTCGCACACCTTGTAGCCGTTCATCCCCGGCAGCAGGATGTCGAGGACGATGGCGTCGTAGGAGCCCTCGCGCGCCCGCCAGAGGCCGTCGGCACCGTCGTGCACGACGTCGACGTCGTACCCCTCGGCGCTCAGCCCCTCGCGGACGGCCTCGGCCAGGGCGACCTCGTCTTCGACCACCAGCACGCGCATGACGGACAGTGTGCCCGTGGCGGCGGGCGCGCGGGCGCCGATCCTGAGAAGCCGGTGGTATTCGCTCAGCGGTGACGCCCCGCCCTCAGGCGCCTCTCAGCGGGCCCGGGGCACCATCCCCGTGCAGAAACCCGACCCAGAGGAGCAACCCCGATGTCCGATACTCCCACCCCCACCCCGACGTCCCGACCGTCGCCGGCCCTGCGGGCCGACCGACCCCGCACGCGCCGGGCCGCCCGCGTCGCGCTCGTCGCCGGGCTCGGCGTCATCGCGACGGCGGCGACGGCCGTGCCGGCCTTTGCGGCCCAGGACCCCGTGCTCACCCCCGAGCAACAGCGCACCCTGTCCGCCCAGGTTGCCGCCCACCGGGCGTGTCTCGAGCAGCAGGGCGTCACCTTGCCGTCCGAGCCGCGCGAGGGCACGCGCCCCGAACTCACCGACGAGCAGCGGGCGGC